>NZ_JBHVZA010000002.1:0-111749 GCF_042880275.1 Streptomyces sp. NPDC058308 | reverse complement strand
CCCATCTTCTTTTGCTGCATATTTTTTTTAATTTAATTTTTTTTGAGCTGGGGGGGGGGGGGCGCCGCGCCCCCGCGCCCCCCCCGCCCCTCTTTCACGTCCGCGCCGACTCTTTCACGTCCGCGCCGGCCGCCCTACAGGGCCTGTGCCGACGGCTTCACCATGCCGCGTACCGTGCGGGACTTCACGAACTGCCCCAGAGCGGTCATTTCCCACTCACCGCTGAACTGCTTGATCAGCTTCGCCATCATGACGCCCGTCTGCGCCTCGGCGTTGGTCAGGTCGAAGCGGACCAGCTCCTCGCCGGAGGCCGCGTCGATCAGGCGGCAGTAGGCCTTCGCGACCTCGGTGAACTTCTGGCCGGAGAACGAGTTCACCGTGAAGACGAGGCCCGTGACGTCCTGGGGGAGACGGCCGAGGTCGACGACGATCACCTCGTCGTCACCGCCGCCCTCGCCCGTCAGGTTGTCGCCGGAGTGCTTGATCGCGCCGTTCACGATCGAGAGCTTGCCGAAGTAGCAGCTGTCGACGTGGTTGCGCTGCGGGCCGTACGCGATGACGGAGGCGTCCAGGTCGATGTCCTTGCCCCGGAACGCGGGCTCCCAGCCGAGGCCCATCTTGACCTGCGAGAGCAGCGGCTTGCCGCCCTTGACCAGGGACACCGTCTGGTTCTTCTGGAGGCTGACGCGGCCCTTGTCCAGGTTGATCTTCCCGGCGCCGGGCGCGGGCGCGGCGGGGGGCGGGGGAGCGGCCGGCGCGGGGGCCGCGAGGCGCGGGTCGGCGACGGGCGGGGGCGGGCCCTGCACCGGCTGGCCCACCGGGGGAGCCGGGGGAGCCGGGGGAGCCGGAGGGGCCACGGGCGCGGCGGCCGGAGCCGGGGCGGGCTCCTCCACCGAGACACCGAAGTCCGTGGCGATGCCCGCGAGACCGTTGGAGTACCCCTGGCCGACCGCGCGGGCCTTCCACGCGCCGTTGCGCAGGTAGATCTCGACGATCACGAGGGCGGTCTCGGTGCCGAGCTGCGGCGGCGTGAAGGTGGCGAGCACCGAGCCGTCGTCGGCGTTGCGGATCGTGGCGGTGGGCTCGACGCCCTGGAAGGTCTGGCCCGCCGCGTCCGGGCTCGCGGTCACGACGATCTTCTCGATGCCGGGCGGCACGGCGGCCGTGTCGACGGTGACCTTGTCGGGGGTCGTGCCGCCGCCCGACTGATAGGTCACGCCGGGCCCGGCGGGCTGGTTGAAGAAGATGAAGTCGTCGTCGGAGCGCACCTTGCCGTCGGCGGTGAGCAGCAGGCCCGATACGTCGAGCCGCACCGGAGCGGCGACGTCCACCGCCACGCGGGCGGCGGTCAGCGGGATGTTCGAACCGGGGGTCATAGCTGTCATGCCAGGGGTAACGAACGATCCCGCTTTGCCGTTCCCTTACCCGGAGAAGGTTTTTTCCGGCCCCGCCGACCGGTACCGGATCACGGCACGACCACGATCTTCCGCCCCACCCCGGCGGCGAACCGGTCGAGGGCCTGCGGGTACTTTGCGAGCGGCAGTCGGTCGCTGATGAACACGTCGGGGTCGAGGACGCCGCCCGCGAACAGCTCCGCCGCCCGCTCGTAGCTGTGCAGGACGGCCATCGAACCGGTGATGGTGATCTCCTGGTTGTAGATCCGGTACGGGTCGATGTTCACGCGCGTGGCGTAGTCGGCGACGCCGAACTGCAGGAACGTGCCCGCCTTGGCGACCCGTTCGAGCCCGTCCTGGATCGCGGCCGCGTTGCCGGTCGCGTCGACGACGACGTCCCAGCCCTGCGGCCGGTCCAGCTCGTCCGCGTGCGCCGCCGACCCCGAGACGCCCAACTGCCGCGCCGTGGCGAGCCGGTCCGCGTTCAGGTCAACGACGTCCACGCTCGCCGCGCCGGTGCGCTTGGCGAGCTCCAGCATCATCAGGCCCATCGTCCCCGAGCCGTAGATCAGCACGTGCGAGCCGAGCCGCGAGCGCAGCACGTCGTAGCCGCGCACGGCGCACGAGAGGGGCTCGATCAGGGCGGCGTCCTCGGTGCGCACATGGTCGGGCAGGCGTACGCAGTTCGCGGCGGGCGCCACCGCGTACTGGGCGGCGCCGCCGGCCGTGGTCACGCCGATCGCGGCCCACCGCTCGCAGAGATTGCCGCGCCCGTCCCGGCAGTAGCGGCACTCGTGGCAGTGCAGCGAGGGGTCCACGGCGACCCGGTCGCCCACGGCGAGCGTGCGCACGTCGCTGCCGAGCGCGACGACCTCACCGGCGAACTCGTGCCCCGGCACGACCGGCAGGGTGGGCGCGAACTCGCCCTGGAGGATGTGCAGGTCGGTCCCGCACAGCCCGCACGCGGCGACCTCGACGACGACCTCGCGGGGTCCCGGCGCGGGGTCGGGCAGCTCTTCGACGACGGCCCTGCCGACGGACTCGATGATGGCGGCCTTCACTTGACGGCTCCCTGGTTCATTTGACGGCTCCCAACGACAGGCCCTGGACCAGCTTGTCCTGGGCGGCGAACCCCGCGGCGAGCACCGGCAGGGAGATCATGAGCGACGCGGCGCACACCTTCGCGAGGAACAGGCCCTGGCTGGTGATGAAGCCGGTCAGGAAGACGGGCGCGGTCTGGGCGACGACGCCCGTCAGCACCCGGGCGAAGAGCAGTTCGTTCCAGCTGAAGATGAAACAGATCAGGGAGGTCGCGGCGATCCCGGGCAGTGCGATGGGCGCCACCACGCGCGTGAGGATCGTCGGCAGCCGCGCCCCGTCTATCTGGGCGGCCTCGATGACCGGTTTGGGGACCTCGGCGAGGAACGACTGCATCATCCACACCGCGATCGGCAGGTTCATCGAGGTGTAGAGGAGGACAAGCAGCCAGATGTTGTCGAGGAGGCCGGTGTTCTTGGCGAAGAGGTAGATCGGCAACAGGCCCGCCACGACCGGCAGCATCTTCGTGGACAGGAAGAAGAAGAGCACGTCCGTCCACTTCTTCACCGGCCTGATGGACAGCGCGTAGGCGGCCGGCAGGGCCAGGACCAGCACGCACAGGGTCGAGACGACGGACGCCACCGTCGAGTTGACGAGCGAGGGCCAGGGGCTCGCGCCGCCGCCCGAGCCGAAGAACTCGCGGTAGCCGTCGAGGGTGAGCGAGGCGGCGAGCGAGGGCGGGTTGGTCGCCGCGTCCTCCTCCGAGTGGAAGGAGGTCAGCGCCATCCAGGCGATGGGCAGGAAGAACAGGATCCCGGCGAGCCAGGCGGTGAGCCCCAGGCCGATTCCCTTGCCGCGTACGTTGCTCATCAGCGGGACACCTCCGCACGGAACAGGGACGAGACGACCCGCAGCGCGAAGGTCGCGATGACGAGCGAGCCGATGACGACGAGCACGCCCGCCGCGGAGGCCAGGCCGTTCTCGTGGGCCTGGTAGAAGCTCTGGTAGACGGTGTACGGCAGGTTGGCGGTGCCGAGGCCGCCCGAGGTGAGGGTGAAGACGGCGTCGAAGTTCTGCACTATGTAGATCGAGCCGAGCAGCGCGCCCAGTTCGAGGTAGCGGCGCAGGTGCGGCAGCGTCAGATGGCGGAAGACCTGCCAGTTGCCGGCGCCGTCCATCCGGGCCGCCTCGATCAGCTCGGGGTCACGGCTCTGCAGCCCCGCGAGCAGGATCAGCATCATGAAGGGCGTCCACTGCCACACCAAGGAGGCCTCGACGGCGAGGAGCGGGGTGTTGGAGATCCAGTCGGGCTGGGCCGCGGAGTCCCCGCCGACCCAGTGCAGGAGGCCGTTGAAGAGCCCGTACTCGGGGTTGTAGAGCACGTGCTTCCACAGCAGCGCCGCGGCCACGGGGACCAGCAGGAACGGCGCGATGAGGAGCGTGCGCACCAGGCCGCGACCGCGGAACCTGCGGTTCAGGAGCAGCGCGAGGCCGAGCCCCGCGACCAGGCTCGCCAGCACGACGGTGGCCGTCAGGACGATCGTGGTCAGCACGGACTTGCGCAGGTCCGGGTCGGTGAGGACCTCGGTGTAGTTGGCGAACCCGGTGAAGCTGCGGGCGTCCGGGTAGAGGGCGTTCCAGTCGAAGAAGGAGATCACCAGCGTGGCCACGAAGGGCAGTTGGGTCACGGCGATCATGAAGATGAGTGCGGGCAGCAGGGGCGCCCGGGTCGCCCAGGCGCGCAGCCGTCCCGGTGGCCTGGACGCCGTCGCGCCGGGCACGCGCGCGTGTCCCACGGCGGTGGTGCTTGCGGTGGCGGTCATCGTCCCTCGTACTCCTCGGAGATCTTCTCGGCGAGCTCCTGCGACTTCTCCAGGGCCGACCCGACGGACTGGCGTCCGGCGATGGCCGCGCTGATCTCCTGGGAGACCTTGGTGCCGAGGTCGGTGAACTCGGGGATGCCGACGAACTGGATGCCGGGCGCCGGGCGGGGCTGCACGCCCGGGTCGCGGGGCCGCGCGCCCTCGATGGCGGCGCGGGTGACGTCCTGGAAGGCGGCGGCTTCCTCGCGGTAGGCGGGGTTCGCGTAGGTCGACGCGCGTTTGCCCGCGGGGACGTTCGACCAGCCGGTCTTCTCGCCGACGAGCTTCTCGTACTCCTTGCCCGACGCCCAGGAGATGAACTTCCAGGCCTTGTCCGGGTTGTGGGAGGCCTTCTGCATACCCCAGGCCCAGGTGTAGAGCCACCCGGAGCTCTCCGTCCGCGCCACCGGGGCGGGCACGTAGCCGATCTTGTCCTTGACCGGGGACTTGGCGGACTCGAGCGATCCCGCGGCGGCCGTCGCGTCGTACCACATGGCGGTCTTGCCCTGGGTGAGGTTGTTGAGGCACTCGGCGTAGCCGGACTGCGCGGCACCTGACTCGCCGTGCTCGCGGACGAGGTCTACGTAGAAGCGGGTTGCCTTTTCGAACTCGGGGGAGTCCAGACGGGCCTTCCACCCCTTGTCGAACCAGGTGCCCCCGAACGTGTTCACCACGGTCGTCAGTGGCGCCATCACCTCGCCCCAGCCGGGCAGCCCGCGCAGACAGATGCCCTTCATCCCCGGCTCCTTGCCGTCCACCCGGGCGGCGAGGTCGGCCACCTGCTGCCAGGTGGGGTGCTCGGGCATGGTCAGGCCGGCCTTCTTGAAGACGTCCTTGCGGTACATCAGGAAGGACGACTCCCCGTAGAAGGGCTGTCCGTAGAGCTTGCCGTCGTTGCCGGTGAGGGACTGGCGCATCGGCGCCAGGATGTCCTTCTCGTCGTACGCCCGGTCCTTTCGCGCGTACGAACCGACCTCGTGCAGCCAGCCGTTCCTGGCGTAGATCGGTATCTCGTAGTTGCTGAGCGTCGCGACGTCGTACTGGCCTGCCTGGTTGGCGAAGTCCTGGCTGATCTTGTCGCGGACGTCGTTCTCCGGCAGGACGGTGAAGTTCACCTTGATGCCCGTCTCCTTGGTGAAGTGGGCGGCGGTGAGCTTCTGCAACTCCACCATCTGCGGGTTGTTCACCATGAGGACGTTGATGGAGTCGCCGCCTGAACCGGACCCGCCGGCACCGGTCCAGCAGCCGGCGAGCAGCGGGGCGAGCAGCGCCCCTGCGGCGGCCGCGGCGAGCGTGCGCGGCCCCCGTCGGCTCGGGGTTCGCATGAATCGCTCCTGAACTTGGAGGGGCAAGAGAGGTGTTCGGGGCGCGCCGAGGCGTGCGGAAGTCCGCGAGGTGCGCAGAGAGGGAGGGAGGGGAGGGGAGGGAGTTGGAGGGGGCGCGGGGGAGCGGTCGGTCAGGTGCGGATGACCTGGGGGCCCAGGAGTGAGTAGCGGTGCGCCTCGGACGCGGGCAGCCGGCTGCTCGTGACGATCGCGTCCAGGTCGCCGATCCCCGCGAAGCGGCAGAAGCTCGTCGCTCCGAACTTGGTGTGCACGCCCAGGAACACGGTGCGCCGCGACGCCCTGATCGCCTGCGCCTTCACCTCGCTGACCGCGGGATCGGGGGTCGTCAGGCCGTGTTCGCGGGAGATGCCGTTGGCGCCGATGTACGCCAGGTCGATGACGAATCCGGCCAGCATGCGCGTCGTCCAGTGGTCGACGGTGGCGAGCGTGCCGGGGCGTACCCGGCCGCCGAGCAGCAGGACGGTGATGTTCTCGGCCTCGGCGAGGGCGCCCGCGGTGGCCAGTGAGGCGGTGACAACGGTCAGGGCGCGGCCCGCCGCGGCGCCGGGCAGGGCCTCGGCGATCAGCTGCGGGGTGAAGCCCTCGTCGACGAAGACCGTCTCGGCGTCGCCGAGGAGCTCCGCCGCGGCGGCCGCGATGCGCCGCTTCTCGGGGACGTGCATGGTGGTGCGGAAGGCGAGGGTGGTCTCGAAGCCCGCGCTCTCCACGGGGTAGGCGCCGCCGTGGGTGCGGCGGACCAGACCGTGGTCCTCCAGGGCCCGCAGATCGCGGCGGACGGTCTCCTTCGCGACCCCGAGCTCCCCGGCGAGCACCGACACGTCGACGGAGCCGGAGTGGCGGGCCGCGTTGACGATCCGCCGCTGACGTTCTTCCGCGGTCATCGGCGCCACCTTCTTCCCCTGGGTCGGTGCGTGCCCGTTCGGGCCCTGTGGGGAAGTTCTACAGTCCGGGCCGGGGGGTGACCAGGCTCGCAGCGGGCTCGATGCTGCCCGTTTGTGCCCGCTTGGCGGGGCGGCGGCCTGTGCGGCGGGCCGGGGGCGTGCCCGTTCGTGGGGGTCGCGCTGCCCGTTCGGTGCCCGGATGGGGGCGGGCGGGCACCGGACGGGGGCGGGCGGCGCCCGGTGCGGTCAGTACGGCCACACCGGCGGGTTCGTGCAGAAGTGGCCCCCCAGGCGCGTCTGGCCGGGATGGGCCGGATCCAGTTCGCCCTGCTCGGCGAGGAGCTTCTCCGCGTACCGCTCGGAGTCGTCCTGCGGGGCGTAGCCGAGCGCCCGTGCGGACGAGAGGTCCCACCACAGGCGGGTGTTGGCGGAGGAGCCGTGGACCACCGTGTGCCCGACGTCCTCGGCGGTGAGCGCCGCGTGGAAGAGGCGCGCGCCGTCCTCGGGGCTCAGCCAGATCGACAGCATCCGCACGCTCGACGGCTCCGGGAAGCACGACCCGATGCGGACCGAGACGGTCTCGATGCCGTGCTTGTCCCAGTAGAGCTGGGCGAGGTCCTCGCCGAAGGACTTCGACAGGCCGTAGAAGGTGTCGGGGCGGCGCGGGGTGTCGACCGGGATCAGCGGGTCGTCGCCCCGGGGGCGCGGGGTGAAGCCCACCGCGTGGTTGGAGGAGGCGAAGACGATCCGGCGGACGCCTTCCTCGCGGGCCGCCTCGTAGAGGTTGTACGTGCCTTCGATGTTGGCGCGCAGGATCTTCTCGAAGGTGGACTCCAGGGAGATGCCCGCCAGATGGAGGACCGCGTCGACCCCGCGCACGGCCTCGCGCAGGGCCGCCGTGTCGGCGAGGTCGGCCGTGATGGCGTCCGGTTCGCCCTCGACGGGACGCACGTCGAGCAGGCGCAGGTCGTAGCCGTACGTCGTCGGCAGGAGTCCGCGCATCAGGGTGCCGAGGCCGCCGGCGGCGCCGGTGAGCAGGACGGTGCGGGGAGCGGGCATGACGGGTCTCCTCGGGCGGCGTATGTATCCACGTACAGGATTCACATGTATGGACACGCTAGGGATCTTCGTCGCGCGGCGTCAAGTGTCCGTGGCGCGCCGTGCCGAGGGTCGGGGGAGGGGGTAACTCCGCTCCTGGGCGGGGAGTTCGTCCGCTTGACCGGGCTCGATCGGGCGCCTTAGCGTGGTCGTGTTCAGGGACATGGACATGGATCAGAAACGTGCACGCCCCGCACGCGCGCCTAGGGAGAGCCCGTGACGTCAGCCCCCCTCGCTTGCCGACTCCGCGTCCCCAGCGGGCCGCTCTTCTTCCCGGTCACCGCGTACGGGCCCGACGGCGCCCTCGACCTGGACACCTTCCGTGACCACGTGCGCGACGGTATCGACGCCGGGGCGGCGGCCGTGTTCGCCTGCTGCGGCACCGGCGAGTTCCACGCCCTGACCCCCGAGGAGTTCCAGGAGTGCGTCGCCGCCGCCGTCGACGAGGCCGCGGGGCGTGTCCCGGTGGTCGCGGGCACCGGGTACGGCACCGCGCTCGCCGTGCGGTACGCGCGCCTCGCCGAGGAGGCCGGCGCCGACGGCCTCCTCGCCATGCCGCCCTATCTCGTCGTCGCCGGGCAGGAGGGGCTGATCCGGCACTACACCGAACTGGCCGCGGCCACCTCCCTGGACGTCATCGTCTACCAGCGCGACAACGCCGTCCTCACCCCGGAGACGGTCGTCGCGCTCGCGCGCGCGGACGGCGTCATCGGCTTCAAGGACGGCCTCGGCGACATGGACCTGATGCAGCGCACGGTCAGCGCCGTGCGCAGTGAAGTGCCGGGCGGCTTCCTGTACTTCAACGGCCTGCCGACCGCGGAGCTCACCGGGCTCGCCTACCGGGGCATCGGCGTGACCCTCTACTCCTCGGCGGTCTTCTGCTTCGCGCCCGACATCGCGCTCGCCTTCCACCGCGCGTTCAACGCGGGCACGCCGGAGGGCGACGCCGCCGTCGACCGGCTCGTCGACGGCTTCTACCGGCCCTTCGTGGAGCTGCGCGCCCTCGGCCGCGGCTACGCCGTCTCCCTCGTCAAGGCGGGCGTGCGGCTCGGCGGCCTCGACGTCGGCCACGTACGGCCACCGCTGCACGAGCCGGACGCCGAACACGTCAAGCGGCTCGCGGAACTCGTCGAGCGGGGCCGGGAGTTGCTGCGGGGCGGGCTGCCCGGCGGCTTCGGGGAGGGCGTGTGAAGGCCGCCGCGTTCCTCTACCCCTGGGACGTCGTCGGCGACCCCGACGCGCCCGCCCGCCTCGCCGCTCTGGGCATCCGCCAGGTCACCCTGGCCGCCGCCTACCACTCCACGCGCGCCCTGACCCCGCGCCACCCCCGCCACCGCGTCGTCACGGCCGCCCACGCCGCCGTCCTCTACCCGCCGGGCGAGCGCTGGCAAGGGCGCGAGCCGCGGCCGTACGCCGCCGGGGAGTGGGCGCCGGGCGATGCCTACGGAGAGGCGGCGCGGGCGCTCGGCGACGCCGGGATCGAGGTGCACAGCTGGGTGGTCCTCGCCCACAACTCCCGTATGGGCGAAGACCATCCGGCGACCTCCGTGGTGAACGCCTACGGCGACCGCTACCCCTGGGCGCCCTGCATCGCCCGGCCCGCCACGCGCGCGTACCTGGTCGACCTCGCCGCGGAGGCCGCCGTGCGCCCCGGCACGCGCGGCACCGAACTGGAGTCCTGCGGCTGGTACGGCCTCGCGCACCCGCACGCCCACGACAAGATCGCCGGTGTCCCCCTCGGTGAGGCCGGGCAGTACCTGATGTCGCTGTGCTTCTGCGCCTCCTGCCGTCAGGGGTACGCAGGACAGGGCCTCGACCCGGACGAGCTCGCGGCCGTCGTCCGCGGCGCCCTGGAGCCCTTGTGGCGCGGAGCGGGCGAGCCCGACGGCTGGACCGCCGTGGAGGAACTGATCGGCCCGGACCGGGCGGCGGCCACGCGCGCGTGGCGCGAGACGGCCGCCCGCACCCTCCAGGAGGCCGCCGTCGGCGCGGTCCGCGCGGCGGCGCGTGCCGAGGGGCCCGGTTTCCAGGTGCTGCTCCACGCCGACCCGGTGACGTACCACTGCGGTGCGAACGCGGGCGTCGACCCGGCGCACATCCTCTCCGTGGCCGACGGAGTGGTCGTGCCCTGCACGGGCGGCCCGCGCCTGCTCGCACCGTTCGCCGGGCAGGGCGGGGACGGCACGGTCCTGGCCGCCAACCTCACCGTGGTGAGCGGCATGGGCGGCAGCCCCGCCACGCTCGCCGCCGACGCGGCCCGTGCCGCGGAGCTCGGCGCCACCGAACTGCGGCTCTACCACGCGGGCCTGGCGTCGGACGGCGATCTCGCCCTCGTCGGCGAAGCTCTCAAGCCCTGGGCGGACGTGAAGTAACCCGCTCCCGGGGCCACAGCAGGGGCGCGGCGATCAGCAGCCGCGCCCCCGCGAGCACCGGCAGCAGCACACGGTGGTCGACGCTCTCCACGAGGGCCGCGCCCGCCGCGATGCCGAGCGCGGTCGGCGTGAACATCAGGGTGTTGGCGGTCGCCGCGACCCGTCCCACGAGCGTGTCCGGCGTCTCCCGCTGGACCGCCGTCAGGGCGGCGATGAGCACGCAGGGCAGCCCGACGCCGTTCGTGAAGCTGCCCACGAGCACCGCCGCGTCGTACGGCAGCGCGCTCAGCACCGCGGCCCCGCCGGTCAGCGCGATGCCCGCGCCCGCGAACCGCCGCGCCCCGAACCGCCGCATCAGCGCCCCCGACGCCACGCCCACCGCCACGGAACCGGCGCCCTGCGCGACGTACAGCACGCCCGTGTACGAGGGGGAGCGGCCGAGGCCCTCGACGATCGCGAAGAGGGCCGCACCGCTGATCCCCGAACTCAGCATCGTCAGGCCGCCCGCAAGCACGAGGGGCCGCAGCCGTGCGTGCCCCCACAGGTACCGCGCCCCCTCCCCGGTCCGCGCCCGCAGCGACGAGCGGTCCGGCGCCGGCGCGCTCTCCCGCACCCGCAGGAGCGCGAACATGCCCGCCGCGAGCACGAACGTCACCGCGTCCAGGAGCGCCACCCGGGCGCCCCCGTAGGCGGCGAAGAGGCCCGCCCCGGCGAGCGGAGCCACCAGTTTCATGCCCTCGTTCGCGGTCATCCGCAGGCCGTTGAAGTCGCCCAGCAGCTCCTTGTCGACGGCCGTCGCGACCAGGGCGGCCTCCGCGGCGTCCGTGACGACGCCGCACGCCCCGTACAGGAGCAGGACGGCGAAGAGGATCCAGAGCCGTCCCGCGGTGTCGACGGCGAACAGGGACAGGAGCAGGGCGCCGAGCGCGAGATGGGCGGCCATGAGGAGCGGTCTGCGGCGGGTGCGGTCGGCGAGCGTGCCGAGCAGGGGGCCCGCGAGGGTGGGCGCCCAGAGCGCGAACTGGCAGAGCGCGGCGAGCCCGTCGGACCCGGTCAGCTCCTTCACCCAGATCCCGGAGGCCAGCCACAGCGCGGAGCTGCCGAAGCCGGAGACCACCACCGCCCCGAGGTACAGCCCGGCGTTGCGGTCCCGCAGGACGCGCCCGATCGTCGGTGTCATGCCTGGTGATGCTGGCTTCTAAGGCCCCGGCGGCGGTATCGGGTGCTTTCCCTAGGGCGAGGGCGATGAGTTCACGGCGCGGGGCGGGTCTACAAGGGAGAGGTACCGAGACGGCCGCCTTATGCCGCGGCCCGCCCCGGCCCGCCGCCGCCCGTGACCCGTACGCATCAGGGAGTTCCCGTGACCGACACCACTGGCTCCACCGACACCACCCACGCCACCGACACCACTGGCTCCGCCGGAGCCACCGGCACCACTGGCGACGCCGTTCCCGACCTGGGCCCGCAGGCCCGCCTCGTGGTGCGGATCGCCGGGCGCATCACCGACGAGCAGCTCGCGGCGCCCACGCCCTGCCCCGACTACGCCGTACGCCACCTCCTCGGCCATCTGCTCGGCCTCGCCGGAGCGTTCGAGGAGGCCGCCCGCAAGGAGTTCGGGCCGGCCCTCGACCGGAACCCCGGCAGCGTCCTGCCCGACGTCGGCCCCACCTGGCGCGAGGAGCTGCCCAAGGCGCTCGACGGCATGGCCGGGGCGTGGCGCGACCCGGCGGCCTGGCAGGGCATGACCCGCGCGGGCGGCATCGACCTGCCGGGCGAGGTCGCGGGCCTCGTCGCGCTCGACGAACTCGTCGTCCACGGCTGGGACCTGGCGCGCGCCACGGGGCAGGAGTACGCGCCGGACGCGGCGAGCCTGGAGGGCGCGCGGGCCCTGCTGTCCCCCGCGGCGCAGGCGGAGCCCGCCGGGGACACCCCGGACGGGGCCGGTCTGTTCGGGACGCCGGTGCCGGTGCCGGACGGCGCGCCGCTGCTCGACCGGGTGATCGGCCTGAGCGGCCGCGACCCGGGCTGGCGGCCGCGGGTCTGACCCGCCACACAGCTACGGATCGGGTCCACCGCACAGGTACGGATCGGGTCCACCACACAGGTACGGATCAGTCCGCCCCACAGGTATGGATCAGGTAAAGGGTCATCCCGCCCCCTCCCCACACCAGGGTTGATGCGCGTAGACAGTCCTTGACCTGCCCGAACCCTGATGCGGAGACGCAATACATGCGGAAGTCCCTACGCGTGGCCGGCCTGGCCACCGCTTGCACCGTCGCCGGCGCCGCCCTCTACGCCACCGGTGCCGCCAGCGCGGACCAGGCCGAGGCGCGCCCCACCGCGGAGCCCCACAACATCGGTCTCCTCGTCGGCGAGATCGACGCCTACTACGGCGCCGCCAAGGACGCCGACGGCGTGTGGAAGTCCTCGCCCGACAGCCCGTACGCCAAGGACCTGGCCCGCATCCAGGCCAAGGCGAAGAAGGACATAAAGAAGGCCGCGCACCACACCCGGCACGGCAAGAAGCCCGCGATCGTCCTCGACGTCGACGACACCGCGCTGCTCAGTTTCGACTACGAGAAGTCGACGAACTACACGTACAACAACGATAGTTGGAACGCCTACGTCAAGGAGGCCAAGCGTCCCGCGGTCTTCGGCATGCCCCAGCTGGTGAAGTACGCCAAGCGCAAGGGCGTCGAGGTCTTCTTCCTCACCGGGCTCGCCGAGCCGCTGCGGGAGGGCGCCGTGACCAACCTCGCCAGGGCGGGCTACGACACCGCGCTCGACCGCACGCACGTCTTCACCAAGGACAAGGCGAACCCGCCCGCGTACCTGGCGAATTGCGCGACGCCCGCCGCCTGGAACTGCACCACCGTCCAGTTCAAGGAAGGCACCCGCAAGTACATCGAGTCGACCGGCTACAACATCGTCGCCAGCTTCGGCGACCAGACGTCCGACCTCGCGGGCGGCTACGCCGACAAGACGTACAAGCTCCCGAACCCGACGTACTACGTGGGCTGACCGGGAGCACGGGAGATTCCGCGAGATTCCGGCGTCGGCTGCGCCACCTAGGTTGCAATCCTGACTAGGTCGCCATACGGTCTAGGCAGCTCAGACGCTCGGGGACCGCGCGGCGTGCGGCACACGCACGCCGCGCGGCCCCTTCGGGAAACGGGGATCCCATGACCATCTCGCCGGACTTCTCGACGGCATCGACCGCCGTCACCGCCACCCTCGCCGCGTACCTGCTGCTCGGCGAGCCCTGGACCGGCCGCCGGATGTACGGCTCGCTGGCCCGCCGCAGGGACACCGAACCCCGCGCCCTGGTCCGCTACTTCGGCCTCGTGCTCGTCCTCGCCTGGACCTTCGCCGCCTTCGCCGCCGCGGCGCTGCTGCTCTCGCCGGGGACGGACGCCGCCGACCTCGGCCTGGCCCTGCCCGAGCGGCCCATCTACGCCGTCGCCGGAATCCTCATCTGCACGGCGATCGCCGCGGCCTCGGGACGGAACTTCCACGACCTCGCGGAGCGCGGCAGGAACGTGCCGGGGCTCGCCGCCATCGAGGCGATGCTGCCGCGCAACCCCGAGGAGCGCAGGCTCGCGATCGCCGTCGCCGTGAGCGACGGACTCTGCTCCGAACTGGTCTACCGCGGCCTCCTCATCGCCTTCGGCGTCGGCGCACTCGGGCTCGACCTCTACGTGGCGGCCGCCCTCTCCGTCCTCGTCTACGCGGTCGCCGGGTGCTACCAGGGCCGCCAGGGCGTCCTCGGCTTCGCCCTCTTCGGCGCGGTGTTCACCGGCCTCTACCTCGCGACGGGCAGCCTGCTGCTCCCCGTCGCCGTGCACGTCGCCCTCTCCGTACGCGATCTGACGCTGCCCGCGCCCGACAGGCCGCGCGCCGCGCCCGCCGTCCGAAAGGCACAGTGAAGTGACCGACCGCCGCGCCAGCTGGTTCAAGGGCGTACTCGACCTCCTCGTGCTCGCCGGGCTCACCGACGGCGAGAGCTACGGCTACGAGATCGCCAAGCTGCTCGACGCCGCCGGCTTCGGCCAGATCAAGGGCGGCACGCTCTATCCCGTACTGAACCGCCTGGAGGAGGCGGGCCTGGTCTCCGCGGAGTTCCGCGCGACCGAGAAGGGACCGGGCCGCCGCTACTACCGGCTCACCGACGCCGGCCGCGAAACCCTCGGCGAACAGGGGGGCCTCTGGCTCGCCTTCGACGGATCCGTACGCGACGTCCTCGCGAAGGCAGGAGTGACCCCACGATGAACACCACGGACGCGACGAACGCGCGGTACGAGCGCGACAGTTACCTCATCGGCCTCGCCGAGCGGCTGCGGGCGCACGGCCTGCCCGCCGACCGCGTCGAGGCGACCGTCACGGACCTGGCCGCGCACCTGGAGGAGGCCGGCGCCGACGACGCGGAGGCCGAGTTCGGCCCGGCGGACGAGTTCGCCAGGCAGCTGGTGCCCGCCGCGGGGGAGCGGGCACCGGCGGCGCCGGGCGACACGGTGGAGACCTGGCGCTGGACCGCCGACACCTACGTCGACGAGGAGCTCCTGAACCGCTTCGGCGACGAGGGCTGGGAGGTCGAGCGGGTCGACGCCCTCGGGCGCTTCGTGAGCCACCGCGACCTGGCGCAGCCGCAGCGCTGGGAGTACCGGCGCGAGCTGGTCACGCGCGGGCGCGAGGGCCTCGACGAGCGGCTCGCACCCGACGGCTGGGAGGCGTGCGGGACCTGGGTGATCTACGCGTGGTTCAAGCGCCCGCGCGCGGCGAGCCTCGGCCCCGCGGCCCGGGTGGAGTCACCGCCACCGGCGCCCCGGCGGACCAGTTTCCTCAGCGGCAAGTTCTACGCGCTGCTCGCCGTGCTCGCCGTCGCGGTGGTCGTGGCAGGCGTCGCGGTGGCCGTCGACGACGGTGAAGCGAGCTCCGGGATCGGCTTCGTGGTGGGGCTGCTCGCCGGGGCGGGAGCGGTCGCAGCCGTGGTCTGGGTCCTGCAGACATGGCGCGGGCGCCGCCCCTGACCCGGGGGGCGGGTCGGGGGCGGCGCCTCGGGGATATGACCCAGGCTCTCAGGTGTGCGGTGCGCGCGTCAGGCCCGGCGAGTGCGCGTCAGGACTTCAGTGCCGCCGACATCATCGCCTTCGCGATCGGTGCCGCCAGGCCGTTGCCGCTGACCTCGTCGCGGGCCGCGCTCGACGACTCGATCATCACCGCGACCGCCACCTGCTTGCCGTCGCTGCCCTTGGCGTACGACGTGAACCAGGCGTACGGCGTCTTGCTGTTGTTCTCGCCGTGCTGGGCCGTGCCCGTCTTGCCGCCGACCGTCGCGTCGGCGATCTTCGCGTTCGAACCGGTGCCCTTCTCGACGACCGTCTGCATTGCGGACTGCAGGCCCTCGGCGGTGGACTTGTCCATGACGCGCTGGGACTCGCCGTCGTCGTACTTCTCCAGGACGTCGCCGCCGGAGTCGCTGATCTGGGAGACCATGTGCGGCTTCGCGAGCTCGCCGCCGTTGGCGATGGCCGCCGACACCATCGACATCTGCAGCGGCGTCGCCGTCACGTCGAACTGGCCGATGCCGCTGAGCCCCGTCTGCGCCTTGTCCATGCCGGAGGGGTAGACGCTCTTGCCCGCGCGCACCGGGACGTCCAGCTTGTCGGCGTTGAAGCCCAGCTTCTCCGCCATGTCCTTGACCTTGTCCTGGCCCAGGTCGACGGCCATCTTGGCGAAGACGTTGTTGCAGGAGTACTGGAGCGCCGTGCGGATGTCGGCGTTCTCGCAGGGGGCCGACCGGTTCTCGTTGTGGAGGACCTGCCGGGTGCCGGGCAGCGTGTACGGGTTCGGGCTGCTCGTCCTCGTGTCCACCGAGCCGTAGAGACCGTCCTCCAGGGCCGCGGCCGCGACGACCAGCTTGAAGGTCGAGCCGGGCGGGAGCGGCTGGCGCATCGCGCGGTTGACCATCGGCTTCTCCTTGTCGGTGGTCAGCTTCTGCCACGCCTCGGAGTCGGTGGAACCGCTGATCTTCGACGGGTCGTACGACGGCGTCGAGACCATGCCGAGGATCTTGCCGCTCTCGGGGTCGATGGCCACCGCGGCGCCCTTGGTGTCGCCCAGCGCCTTGTACCCGGCCTTCTGCACCGCGGGGTCGATCGTCGTCACGACGTCACCAGGGTCGGCACGCTTGTTGGTGAGCGTGTCCAGGGGCGTCTTCAGACGGTTGTCGGTGCCGTCGAGCAGGTCCTTGTAGACGCCTTCGAGCTGGGTGGCGCCGAAGACCTGGGAGCTGTAGCCCGTGACGGGTGAGTAAAGGTCGCCGTCCTTGTAGGTGCGTTTGTACGCGAGGTCTCCGCCTTTCGTCCGCTCGGAGCCGGTGATGGCCTCACCGCCCACGATGATGTCGCCCAGCGGGTGCGCGTACTGCTCGATCGCGTTGCGCCGGTTGTGCTTGTCGTCCGCGAGCGCCGTCGAGTCGTGGAACTGCACCCATGTCGCCCGTATCAGCAGGGCGAGCACGAGCAGCAGTGCGAAGACCGAGGCGCGCCTGATCGTCTTGTTCATCCCGTGGGAAGACGAACGGAGGGGAGAGATTCGTTCCCTTCTGGTGCGCTTGCGGCCGTTTTCTCAGGAACTCCTCATGGAGGCACCGGCCGGGCCGATTCAAGCGGTCTTCATGAAATCAGCCTCGTACGCCGCGATCACCGCCTGGGTGCGGTCCCGCGCGCCCGTCTTGGCGAGGACGGCCGCGACATGCGTCTTCACCGTCGCAGGTCCCACGCCCATCCGCCCGGCGATCTCCGCGTTCGTCAGGCCCGCCGCCATCAGCCGCAGGACCTCGCTCTCCCGGCCGGTGAGCCGCGCCACCCAGGCGGGCGGCGCCGCCTTGGCGCGGCCGTGCTCGGTGGCCAGGGCGCGGACCGCCGAGGGGAAGAGGAGGGAGTCGCTGCGCGAGACGAGCCGGACCGCCTGGACGAGCTCGTCGGCGTCCGCCCGCTTGAGCAGGAATCCCGCGGCTCCCGCGCGGAGCGCCTCGTACACGTACGCGTCGTTCTCGAAGGTGGTCACGACCACGACGCGCGGCGGCTCCGGCATCGTCCGCAGGATCTGCTCGGTGGCGCGGATGCCGTCGACCTCCGGCATACGGACGTCCATCAGGACCACGTCCGGCCGCAGCTCCCGTACGACGGCGACCGCCTCGGCGCCCGTCGCCGCCTCGCCGACCACCTCGATGCCGGATTCGGCGGAGAGGATCGCGCGCAGGGCGGTGCGGACCATGCGTTCGTCGTCGGCGAGGACGACCCGGATATCGGTGTGCGCCGTCATGGCTGTCCCTTCGGTCCCTGCAACGGAAGTCGTACGTCCACTCGCCACGTGCCCTGCGCGGGGCCCGCGCGGGACGTGCCGCCGAGCAGCCGGGCCCGGTCCGCGATGCCGCGCAGGCCGTGGCCGCCGCCGGGGCGGGCGGGGGCGGCGCGGGGCGGCAGCGGGTTCTCGGCGGTGACGGTCAGGTCGGCGCCGTCCCGGGCGATGCGCAGGGTGACGGGGGTGTCCTCGCCGCCGTGCCGCAGCGCGTTGCTGAGGGCCTCCTGCACGATGCGGTAGGCCTCGCGGGAGACCAGCGGGGGCACGGACGCGGGGTCCACGTCGACGGCTGAGCTCACCCGGAGGCCGCCCGCCCCGGTCCGGCTCAGGAGTCCGTCCAGGTCGGCGGCGAGCGTGGGCGCGGGCGCCGTCGGACGGGCGCCGTCGGCCTCTCTCAACACGCCGAGCACGGCGTCGAGTTCGCCCACCGTGCGGCGTGCGGTGTCCTCGATGGCAGCCAGCGCCTGGCGGGCGAACTCCACGTCGTGGTCGAGGACCCGGCGGGCCGCGCTCGCCTGGAGCGTGACGGCGCTCAGGGCGTGCCCGACCGAGTCGTGCAGCTCGCGCGCGAGCCGGTTGCGCACCGCGAGGTCGGCGGCGCGCTGCTCGGCGGCCGCGAGCCGGTCGGCGGGCGTGGGTCCGAGCAGGGCGGGCGCCCAGCGCGCGAGCAGTCCGCCGGCCGTGGCCGCGCACGCCGCGAGCGCCGCGAGCAACGCGAGACCGACGACCGGCGCGAGCGCCACCAGCCAGGGCTCGCCGAAGACTTCGGGCAGCCCGACGCGGCCGCCGTGCAGTACGGCGACGAAGGGCAGGGTGATCAGGACGCCCGCGAACGGCGGCAGCGCTAGCGACATGCCGCTGACGATCCCGCCGAGGCCGAGGTGCAGCGTGAACCAGGCGACGGTGCGTCCGCGCGCGGCCCGGGACCGGGCGGGACCGTCGGCGAGCGACTCGTCCGGCACCGCGCACAGCGCCCGTACGGCGGCCACCGACATCGGCCGGGTCAGCGGGAAGAGCGCGGTGACCGCGGCCAGCGGCAGCCCGACCGCGAACGAGGCGAGCTGCGAGCCGAACGAGCCGAAGATCCGGGCGTCCTCGAAGAGCGGCCCCACGATCACGGAGCCGACGAAGACGTACGGCATGGCGAGGGCGCCGCCGAGGATGAGGTGGATCCACCGGCGGCGCACCCGGCGCCCGAACAGGGCCGAGGCCAGTGCCCTCACGCCGTGCGGCCCGCCCGCTCGTCGGGGAACCGCGCGCCGACGGCGGCCACGGTCGTTCCGGTGATCATGTGCACAGCGTAAGTCAGGTACATCAGGCCGGTGGGCCGTACATCAGGCCGGTGGGCCGCGCGGCGGAGGCTCAGCGCTCGTGCAGGACGAGGACGACCTCGTCGATCTCCGCCCCGCGCGCCGGGGCGTACCCCCGCTCGGTGGTGGAGAGGCGGAAGCCGCACTTCTCCAGGACCCGGATCGAGCCGGTGTTGTCCGCCGCCGCGCGGGCGTAGAGCGGCCGGTCCGGCTCCAGTTCCAGGAGGCCGCGCAGGGCCGCCGTGGCCAGGCCACGCCCCCAGTACGCGCGGTCGATCCAGTACGTGACCTCGCGCTCGCCCGGCGCCCCGTACACCCCGGCGCTCCCCACCACGTCCCCGTCGGCGAGGACGGTGCGCACGTCCGTGTCCGCGGCGGAGCGCATCTTCGCCCACTGGGCGTCGAAGCGGTCGCGGTCGGCCGGGTCCTCGGGGGTGAAGGCGGCCATGTGGCTCGACTCGGGATCGTTCATCTGCCGGAAGAAGACGGGCAGATCGCTGTCGTGCACTTCGCGCAGGCTGACATCCATGCGTCAGAGCCTACGAGTTGCCAGTGACAGCCGGTCCCGAGCGTCGAACAGGGCGTCCTTGACCATCTGCTCGTGCGCGGGCGTGAGCCGCGCCACCGGCACCGAGCAGCTGATCGCGTCGCGGGCCGGAGTGCGGTAGGGGATGGCGACGCCGAAGCAGCGCAGCCCCAGGGTGTTCTCCTCGCGGTCCACCGCGAAGCCCTGCTCGCGCACCGCGTGCAGCTCCTCGATGAGCTTCTCGCGGTCGGTGATGGTGTGCTCGGTGAGCGCGGGCAGCGTCTCCGGGAGCAGCTTGCGGACCTGCTCGTCGGTGTGGGTCGCGAGCAGCGCCTTGCCGAGCGACGTGGAGTGCGCGGGGAGGCGGCGGCCCACTCGCGTGAAGGGCCGGAGATAGTGCTGCGACTGGCGGGTGGCGAGGTAGACGACGTTCGTGCCGTCGAGCCGGGCGAGGTGGATGGTCTCCGTGGTGTCGTCGGAGAGCCGGTCCAGGGTCGGCCGGGCGGCGGCCACGACCTCGTCGCCGTCGATGTACGACGTGCCGACGAGCAGGGCGCGGACCCCGATGCCGTACCGCGTGCCGGTCGCGTCCGTCTCGACCCAGCCGAGCTCGACCAGGGTGCGGAGCAGCATGTAGAGGCTCGACTTGGGATATCCGACGGCCTCCTGGACCGCGGCAAGGGAATGCATTCCGGGACGGCCCGCGAAGTACTCGAGCAATTCCACCGTCCGCACCGCGGACTTGACCTGCGCACCGCCTCCGGTCTCGCCAGCCGACATCGCCCTTGACCCCTTTGAACGCCGAGAAATAGTCTCCGAGTCCCCGTACATTCACCGACGAAGACGGCGTTCAGCATATCGAACAGCCCTGGTGAGTGGCATACCTCCGGCAAGACCCTCGGCACGACCCCTCATACGACCCTGGCAGTACCTCTGGAAAGGGAATCCGCGGTGGCAGCAGCACCAGTCTGGAGTGTCGACCCCCGAACCGGGAAGCAGCGCGAGCAGGTTGCGGTGGAAGCCACGGCCGAGGAGGTCGACCTGACCGTCCGCGCCGCCCGGGACGCCGCGCCCGCGCTGGCCGACCGCGCGGTGCGCGCCGCCTTCCTGCGCACCGCGGCGGAGCTCCTCGAAGAGGCGAAGGACCACCTCGTGGAGGCCGCCGACGCGGAGACCGCGCTCGGGCCCGTCCGCCTCACCGGCGAACTCGCGCGCACCTGCTACCAGTTGCGCTCCTTCGCCGGCATCGTCGACGAGGGCGCCTTCCTCGGCATCGTCATCGACCACCCCGACGCCTCGGCGACCCCGCCCGTCCCCGACCTGCGCCGCTACAAGATCCCGCTCGGCGTCGTCGCGGTCTACTCCGCCTCCAACTTCCCCTTCGCCTTCTCCGTGCCCGGCGGCGACACCGCGAGCGCGCTCGCCGCGGGCTGCCCCGTGGTCGTCAAGGCCCACCCCGACCACCCGGGCACCTCCGAGCTGGTCGCCTCCGTGCTGCGCAGGGCCGCCGCCCGGCACGGCATCCCCGAGGGCGTGCTCGGCCTGGTGCACGGCTTCGAGGCGGGCGTCGAACTCGTGAAGCACCCGCTGGTCGCCGGCGCCGGCTTCACCGGCTCCATCCGCGGCGGGCGCGCGCTCTTCGACGCGGCCGCGGCCCGGCCCGTGCCGATCCCCTTCCACGGCGAGCTCGGCTCCCTCAACCCCGTCGTGGTCACCGAGGCCGCGGCCGCCGAGCGCGGTGAGCAGATCGGCGCCGGGCTCGCGGGCTCCATGACGCTCGGCGTCGGCCAGTTCTGCGTCAAGCCGGGCCTGGTCCTGGCCCCCGAGGGCGGGGGCGGCGACCAGCTCGTGAAGTCCCTGACCGACGCGGTCAGCAACACCGAGTCCGGGGTGCTCCTCGACCACCGGATGCGGGACAACTTCGTCGCCGGGGTGCGCGAGCGCGCCCAACTCCCGGACGTGGACGCACCGGTGACCCCCGGCGCGGGCGGCGAGCACACCGTCAGCGCGGGCTTCCTGACCGTCCCGGCCGCGCGCCTCGCCCAGGAAGGAGCGCACGACCTGCTCCTGGAGGAGTGCTTCGGCCCGGTCACCGTCGTCGCACGGTACGCCGACGACGCGGAGATCACCGCCGTCCTCTCCCGGCTGCCCGGCAACCTCACCGCCACCGTGCAGCTGTCCTCGGACGAGGCGGCGGGGGAGAGCGGCCGGGGCGCGGAGCTGCTCGCCGAGCTCACCCCGCTCGCCGGGCGCGTCCTCGTCGACGGCTGGCCCACGGGCGTCGCCGTCGCCCCGGCCCAGCACCACGGCGGCCCCTACCCCGCGACCACGTCGACCTCGACGTCGGTGGGCGGCACGGCCGTCGAGCGCTGGCTGCGGCCCGTCGCGTACCAGAGCACTCCCGAGGCGCTGCTCCCGCCGGAGCTGCGCGACGACAACCCGCTGGGACTGGCGCGCCGCGTCGACGGCCGGCTGGAACACTGAGGCCATGGACGTCACCCTTCCCGAACTGCCCTTCCCGCTGCGCACGTACGGCCCCGACGGCCACTGGTCCCACGAGGGCGGCGTGCTCACCGGCTGGGCGGGCGCCCGCCAGGACCGCTTCGTGCCTCCCCCAAGCTCTTAAGGAGCAGGGGGGACCCCCATCAAGCTCTTAAGGAGCAGGGGGGACCCCCATCAAGCTCTTAAGGAGCAGGGGGGACTCCCATCGGGCGCCGTCGTGGAGCCCGCATCCGACGCACCGCGCCTCCTCGGCGCGCCCGAGGGCGACTTCCAGCTGATCGCCCGCGTCACGGTCGGCTTCGCCGCCGCCTTCGACGCGGGCGTGCTGTACCTGCACGTGGACGAGCGGGAGTGGGCCAAGCTCTGCCTGGAGCGCTCCCCGGACGAGCCCACGATCTGCACGGTCGTCACCCGCGGCCACTCCGGCGACGCCAACGCCTTCGTGGTGGACGGCAGCACCGCCTGGCTGCGCATCAGCCGTACGGGGTCGGCCTTCGCGTTCCACGCCTCGACGGACGGCGAGCGGTGGACCTTCGTGCGGATCTTCTCGCTCGGCGACGAGGAGGACGAGGAGACGGCGAGCGCCGCGCTCGTCGGCTTCCTGGCGCAGTCGCCGGTGGGCGAGGGATGCGTGGTGACGTACGACCACATCGAGTTCCGCCCCAACTGGCCGAAGGGGCTGCGGGACGGCTCCTAGGGTCCTTCTGGCGCATCTCCGGGGGAGGGCCCTAAAGCATCACGCGGGTGCCGGTGGCGGCCGACCGTTCGACGGCGTCGAGCAGCCGCTGGCGCCGCGCCGCGTGCGCGAAGTCCGGTACGTGCGCGGTGCCTTCGGTGAGGTCGGTGAGGATCTGCGCGTACTGCGCCCCCACGTTGTACGCGGGAAGGCCGCGCAGGCCGTCGATGTCCGGTACGCCGAAGTAGCGTGCGGGGACGGGGAGTTCGGTGACCGACGAGTCCGCGCCCCGCCCGCCGCGGATGGACAGGGACGCCTGCTGGAGATGGCCCGAATCACCCGTGACCACCAGGTCGCCCTCGGTGCCGTTGATCTCCCAGTGGAAGTCCGTGCCCCGGGAGAGGCCGGCCCGGAAGTGCACCGAGGCCACGGCCCCCGAGCCCAGCCTGCCGGTCACCGCGATCTGGTCGTCGACGGTCATGGCCGCCGGGCGGCCCGTGCCCTCCTCGTGCACGACCGGACGCCGGGTCGCCAGGGTCGCGGAGACCTCGGTGAACTCGCCGAGCACCAGGGCGACGGCGTCGACCGTGTGGCCGAAGGGGATCGTCAGCATGGTCCCGCCGTTCCGCCTGTCCAGGAGGTACTCACCGGACGGCTCGAAGACGGGGCCCCAGCGCCGCCCCGACGCGACGACACTGCTCGACAGGACCTCACCGACGTAGCCGTCGGCGACGAGGTCGCGGACGAACCGCACCGCCGGCGCCGAGCGCGCCTGCAGCCCCGCGAACGTCCGCACACCGGCCCGGTCGGCGGCCGCCGCCAGCTCCTCGGCCTCGGCGCGGCCGTTGCCGAGCGGCCACTCGGAGAGGACCGCCTTGCCCGCGCCGAGCGCGGCGAGGATCACCTCGCGGTGCAGCGGCACCCGCACGCTCACCACGACGAGGTCGACCTCGTCGCTGCGGACGAGCCCGGCGGCCGAGCCGAAGGCCAGCGGCACGCCGTACTTCTCGCCCGCGGCCCGCGCGGAGGGCTCGCTCGACGCGGCCAGGGCGCGCAGCTCGTACCCCTGGAGGCGGGTCAGCGCGGGGAGGTGGGAATGGGGCGCCCAGCCGCCGCGGGCGGAGAGCCCGACGAGGCCGACGCGGACGGGGGCGGGGGCAGGAGGGGGAGTGGGGGCGGTGCGGGAATCCATGCCGGGACGGTAGCCGTGAGGCCCTGATAACCCGCAAGGGACCTTGCTATATTCCAGAAACCATGACTGGTCAGACCCACGATGACGGCCGCGGCCGCCACGACATCTACGGCCTGCTCTGCCCCGGCCGCGCGATCTTCGAGCTGCTCGTCAACAAGTGGACCGGCCTCGCGATCACCGCCCTGGAGGACGGCCCGCGCCGCTTCGGCGAGCTGCGCCGCAAGCTGGAAGGGGTGAGCCCCAAGGTGCTCACCCAGACGCTGCGCCGCCTGGAGGAGCACGGCCTCGTCCGGCGCACGGTCTACGCCGAGGTCCCGCCCCGCGTCGAATACGAACTGACCGGCCTCGGCCGCGGCGCCCTGGAACCCCTGGCCCACCTGCGCACCTGGATCAGGGCGAACACGGGGAAGTTCACGGTGGGGGAGTGAGGTGATCGCCACCCGCCGGTGGCGAGCCGACCCCGCTCGGGAAGTGAGGGCGGGGGAATGCGGCGCTTTGCCCGTGTGTTGGTCCCGGGAGCGGAGGCCCCCTCCGTACCCACCCGACGTACGACCTGAAGAGAGCCACACACATGCGCGTCGAGATCTGGAGCGACATCGCCTGCCCCTGGTGCTACGTGGGCAAGGCCCGCTTCGAGAAGGCCCTCGCCGCCTTCCCGCACCGCGAGGGCGTCGAGGTCGTGCACCGCTCCTTCGAGCTGGACCCCGGCCGGGCCAAGGGCGAGACCGGGCTCGTGCTGCCGATGCTCATGCAGAAGTACGGCATGAGCGAGGAGCAGGCCCGCGAGGGCGAGCGGCGGCTCGGTGAGAACGCCGCCGCCGAAGGCCTCGACTACCGCACCGAGGGCCGCGACCACGGCAACACCTTCGACATGCACCGCCTCCTGCACTTCGCCGCGGAGCAGGGCAGGCAGGACGAGCTGATCGGCCTGCTCTACCGCGCGAACTTCGCCGAGGAGCGGTCCGTCTTCGCGGACGACGCGCGCGTCGTGGAGCTCGCCGTCGAGGCGGGTCTGGACGAGGGCGAGGTCCGGGCCGTCCTCGCCGACCCCCAGCGGTACGCCGACGACGTCCGCGCCGACGAGCGCGAGGCCGCCGAGCTGGGCGCGAACGGCGTGCCGTTCTTCGTCCTCGACCGCAAGTACGGCATCTCCGGCGCCCAGCCCGCCGAGGTCTTCACGCAGGCCCTGGAGCAGGCGTGGGGCGAGCGTTCGCCGCTGACCACCCTCGCCGCCGCTGACGGCGGCGACGCCTGCGGCCCCGAAGGATGCGCGGTTCCGCAGGCCTGAACGGCCGCATAGGTTGATCCCCATGGAGTCCATGGGGATCAACAACGGCACCGAATTCGCTCCCGCATCGACCTACCTGAACACCGCGGTCTGCGGTCTCCTGCCCCGCCGCGCCATCGAGGCGGTGTGCGCGCTCGCCGCCGAGAACGGCGCGGGGCGGCCGGGCGGCGCCGGCGACTTCGAGGTGGTGGACGCGGTCCGGGCCGCCTTCGCCCGGCTCGTCTCGGTGGCGCCCGGCCGGGTGGCCGTCGGGACCTCGGTCGCGGTGCACGCGGGGCTGATCGCCGCCTCCTTGCCCGCGGGAGCCGAAGTCCTCGTACCCGAGGGCGAGTTCGCCTCCATCGTGAACCCCTTCGTGCTCCGCGGCGACCTCAAGATGCGGTACGCGCCGCTGGACGGGCTCGCCGAGGCGATCGCGCCGACGACGGCGCTCGTCTCCTTCTCCTGCGTCCAGTCCGCCGACGGCCGCACCGCCGACCTCGCGGCCGTCCGCGCCGCGGCGGCCGCCCACGGCGCGCGCACGCTGCTCGACGCGACCCAGGCGGTGGGCTGGCTGCCGGTCGAGGCGGGCGCCTACGACTACACCGTGACCGGCGCCTTCAAATGGCTGCTGTGTCCGCGCGGCGTGTCGTTCCTGACGGTGCGCGAAGAGGCGCAGGAATCCCTGGCCCCGCTGCACGGCGGCTGGCTCGCGTCGGCGGACGGCTGGCACTCCACGTACGGCCCGCTCGCCGAACTCGCCCCGGACGCCCGCCGCTTCGACGAGCCCACCGCCTTCCTCGCCTACCACGGCGCCGCTGCCGCGCTCACCCTCGTCGAGGAGGCCGGGATCGGCGCGATCCACGCCCACGACACGGCACTCGCCGCCCGCTACCGCGCCGGACTCATACATCTCGGCCACGCCCCGGTGCCGGGTACCACCCCCATCGTCTCCGTACCCGGACTGGCAGACCGCGCACCGGAGCTGGCCCGCGCGGGCATCCTCACCTCGGCGCGGGCGGGACACCTGCGGGCCACGTTCCATCTGTACAACACGGAGGCGGACGTGGACCGGCTCCTCGACGTCCTGTCCGGCTGAGGCCTGGCGCGCCGGGCCCCGGGGCGCCAGGCTTGGCGGAACGAGGTGGCCCGCGCGAGGTGGTGGTGCCGGTGGAGCCGTCCTTCGAGGAGCCGGGCACGCCGGACCTGCGGGCCGGCCCGGGCAGACCCCCGGCCGACGCGGGACTGCACCGGCGGCTCGTCTACGGCGAGGAGGCCGCCCTCGCCGAGGCCTACGCCGCGTACGGCCCGCTCGTCCGCCGCGTCGCGGCCCGCGTCACCCGGGACCACAACGCCGCCGAGGACGTGGCGCAGGAGGTCTTCGCCCACCTGTGGAGCAGGCCCTACGCCTTCGACGTACGCCGGGGCAGCCTGCGCGGCTGGCTCTCGATGCTCGCGCACCGGCGCGCCGTGGACTGGGTGCGCGGCGAGGAGCGGCACCGCAAGGCCGTCCACGCCGACGAAGCGGCCCTGCGGGCGGCCCCGGCGCCGGGGCCCGCCCCGGACGAGGCGATCCTGGAGCAGGAGCGCTCCCTCCTCCTGCACTCCGCCCTCGCCCGGCTCCCGCTGCCCCAGCAGCAGGTGGTGCACCTGGCCTACTTCGCGGGCCGCACCTACCGGCAGACCGCCGTCGAACTCGGCATCCCCGAAGGCACCGCCAAGACCCGCCTGAGAACGGCCCTGCGCACCCTGGCCGAGACCCTCGCGGACCCGCCCCTGCGAGGTGAACGCCCGTGACGCCCGACCACGAAACGGTACGTGAGCTGCTCGGCGCCTGGGCCGTGCACGCCCTGATGCCGGGCGACGAGGCCGAGGTCGGCCGCCACCTCCGGGACTGTGCGCCCTGCACCGCCGAGGCCGCCCGGCTGCGGGCCACGGTGCGCCACCTGGACGGCCCCGCCGTGCCGGACCCCGTGCCCGGCGCGCCCCCCGCCGCGCACGGCCTCTCCCTGGCCCTGCGGACCCGCGCCCCCGCCCTGCGCACCGCCCCGCACGCGGCGCCCTACGCCGCGGCGGTCGCCGGACTCCAGGCGCTCCTCGCCGAGTTGGACGAGCGCGGCCCCTGGGGCACGCCGGTCGTGCACGACTGGGACGTGCACGACACCGTCGCCCACCTCATCGCCGCCGACGAGCCGCTCGCCCGGCACGTGGGGGTGGGCGGGCCGCATCCGCGGGTGGCCGTACCGCGCACGCCGGACGGCACGTCGTGGCGCACGGCGTGGGAGGCGCGGACCCGCGAGGTGATCCAGCGCGAGCGAGCCCGTACGCCCGCCCGGACCGTCTCCGCGTGGCGGGCGCAGGCCGCCGGGCTGCTCTCGTCCCGGGCCGCCCACGACCCCGAGCGCGCCGCCCGCGCCACGGACATCGCGGGGGTGCGGCTGCCCGTCGCCGACCACTTCCTGGCGCGGGCCTTCGAGACCTGGGTGCACGCCGACGACATCGGCGGCGCGCTCGACCGGGTCGTGCCCCCGCCGCCGCCCCCGCACCTGTGGCAGCTCGTGCGGCTGGCCGTCCGGCTGCTCGGTCCGGCCCTCGGCCCGCGGGCGGCGCCCGTCGCGCTCACCGTCTCGGGGGAGGGCGGCGAGACCGAGTGGGTGCTCGGCAGCGCGGACGAGCCGGTACGGGCCGAGCTCGTCCTCGACCCCGTCGACTTCTGTCTCCTCGTGGGCGGCCGACGGGCGCCGGACCGGGTGTCGCGCGCCGCGGTGGGCGACGCCTCGGCGGCCCGGCGGCTGCTGACCCGGGCGGCGTCGCTGGCGTGGCTGTAGGGCCCGGGAACCGGACCGCCGGTTCCTGTCGTCGTGGGGCAGAAAGGCAGGGGACGACAGGGCCTAGGGGCGGCCCTTGCGCTCCGGGCAGTCCTCGGTCTCCTTGCAGAGGTTCGCCTCCACCTTGGCGAGCAGCCTGGCCAGGTCCGCGCGCTCGGTCTCGTCCAGACCCGTCAGCGTATGGCCCTCCAACTCGGCCCAGGCGCGCTCCACTTGGGTCAGCAGGCCGCAGCTGGCCGCGCTGGCCTCGACGAGCACCGCGCGCCGGTCGGACGGGTCGGGGCGGCGCCGCACGTGCCCGGCCTGCTCCAGGCGCTGCAGCATCTTCGTGACCGTCGAGGGGTCGAGGTCGACCGCCTTGATCAGCTCGGCCTGCCGCACCGCGCCCGCCTCCCACAGGTGCATCATCACGAACTCCTGGCCGGGGTAGAGGCCGAGCTCCTTGAGGACCTTGCCCGCGGCGATGCGGTGCAGCCGGGCCACTCGGCTGACGGCGAGGCTGACGGGCCCCGCCGCGGCGACACCGGACGCGCCGGGGGTACAGACGGGGTCGGCCGGCGGGGCCTGCACGGTGTCGGCCTTCATGAGGGGCTCCTGTCGGTCGTCGCAGGCGCGGTCCGGCTGCTGTGCCGGGCCGCCGTATGTCCTGCGCAATACGTCTTCGAAAAGATTACCTTGGTCGGCCAAGGAATGGGTTACAGTGGCCTCGGCCCGATTGATTGGCCGACCACATAAATCAGCCCGGGAGTCCCTGATGAGCACCGCGTTCGACCCGATCGACCTGTCCGGCCGCACACTCCGTAACCGCATCGCCATGGCCCCCATGACCCGCAGCCGCGCCGGTGAGGGCGGTGTCGCCACGGAACTGACCGCCGAGTACTACGCCCAGCGCGCCTCCGCGGGCCTGATCGTCACCGAGGGGATACAACCCTCTGTGGTCGGCCAGGGATACCCCGACACTCCGGGCCTGCACAGCACGGAGCAGGTCGCCGCCTGGCGCAAGGTCACCGACGCCGTGCACGCCGCGGGCGGCACGATCTTCGCCCAGCTCATGCACGCGGGCCGCGTCGGCCACCCCGTCCTGCTGCCCGACGGCCTCGTCAACGTCGCCCCCTCACCCGTCGCCGCCGAAGGGCAGGTCTACACCGCCGAGGGCCTCAAGGACTTCGTCACCCCGCGCGAGCTGACCGGCGCCGAAGTCCGCGCCACCGTCGCCGACTTCGCCGCCGCCGCACGGGCCGCCGTCGACGCGGGCTTCGACGGGGTCGAACTGCACGGCGCCAACGGCTATCTGATCCACCAGTTCCTCGCGCCCGGCTCCAACCACCGCACCGACGAATGGGGCGGCACGGTCGAGAACCGCATCCGCTTCGCCGTCGAGGCGGCCACGGCCGTCGCCGCTCAGATCGGCGCGCACCGCACCGGCTTCCGCGTCTCGCCCGGCAACCCCGCCAACGGCATCTCCGAGCCCGACCCGGCGCCCGCGTACACCGCGCTCGCGAAGGAACTGGCCGCGCTGGACCTCGCGTACCTGCACGTCATGGAGGTGGGCGAGGCCCGCGAGCTGACCCTCAGGCTGCGCCGGGAGTTCGGCGGCACGTTCGTCCTGAACCCGCAGAGCGAGGGACCCACGGGCCCCGACGCACTGGCACTGATCGAAGACGGCACCGCGGACATCGTGACCTTCGGCGCGCTGTTCCTCGCCAACCCCGACCTGCCGGCCCGTCTGCGCGCTGGGGGCCCGTACAACACACCGGACCGGGCGACCTACTACGGCGGCACCGAGAAGGGCTACACGGACTACCCGGCGCTGTAGCCCGACCCCGTCGAGTGTCGACTGGCGACTGCCGACCGCCCTCCGTACACGACGAATCGGCCCGGCTCCCACGGGGGGTGCCGGGCCGATTCGCGTACGCGCTACCTCACTTGACGGGGGTGAAGTCCCGCGCCCCGATGTACTCGGGCCGGCGCACCGGCGCCGAGAACGGTTCCACCGCCGTGTTCTCCACGCTGTTGAACACGATGAAGACGTTGCTGCGCGGGTACGGGGTGATGTTGTCCCCCGAGCCGTGCATGGCGTTGCAGTCGAACCAGGTCGCCGAGCCCGCCTCACCCGTGAACAGGCGGATGCCGTAGTCGGACGCGAGGTGCGTGAGCGTCTCGTCCGACGGGATGCCCGCGTCCTGCATCTGCAGCGACCGCTTGTAGTTGTCCTTCGGCGTGGCGCCCGCACAGCCGAGGAACGTCTTGTGCGACCCCGGCATGATCATGAGACCACCGTTGGTGTCGTAATTCTTCGTCAGCGCGATGGACACCGAGACGGTCCGCATGTTCGGCAGGCCGTCCTCCGCGTGCCAGGTCTCGAAGTCCGAGTGCCAGTAGAACCCGGAGGCGCCGAAGCCCGGCTTCACGTTGATCCGCGACTGGTGGACGTACACGTCCGAGCCGAGGATCTGCCGCGCCCTGCCGACGACCCGCGGGTCCGCGGCGAGCCTGCCGAAGAGCTCGCTGATCTTGTGGACCTCGAAGATCGACCGGATCTCCTGGGAGCGCGGCTCCACGATGGAGCGGTCGTCCGCGCGCATCGTCGGATCGTTGACGAGCCGCTCCAGCTCGGCGTGGTACACGCTCACTTCGTCCGGGGTGATCAACTGGTCGATCGCCAGGAAACCGTCCCGCTCGAACCCGGCCAGATCCCCGGCCGTGATCGGCCCCGCTGCACCCGGCTCGGACCACACGACGGGGTCCTTGCGCTCGATCAGCACCTCTTCGGCGCCACGGGTCGGGTACAGGTCACTGGTGCGTTCGGGTGCGGTGGTCATGGTGTTGCCTGCCTCTCCTCTCGTACGGCCCTGTTCGGGATGTAGGTGGTGTCAGTCCGCGTCCGGCTCCGTCAGCAGCGGGTACACGCCGTTCTCGTCGTGGTCCTCACGACCCGTGACGGGCGGGTTGAAGACGCACAGGCAGTGGAAGTCTTCCTTGATCCGCATGGTGTGCTTCTCGTGCCCGTCGAGCAGGTACATGGTGCCCGGCGTGATCGTGTACTTCTCGCCGGTCGTGTCGTCGGTCAGCTCCGCCTCACCCTTGGTGCAGACGACGGCCTCGATGTGGTTCGCGTACCACATCGACGTCTCCGTACCCGCGTACAGGATGGTCTCGTGCAGCGAGAAGCCGACGCGCTCCTTGGCGAGAACGATGCGCTTGCTCTCCCAGGTGCCCGAAGCGGCCTTCACATGGCGGTCGGTGCCTTCAATGTCCTTGAACGAACGGACGATCACGGTGAGTTGGTTCCTTTTCTCTTACGGTGCCGGGGGTTGCCGGTTCGCTCGGTCAGGCGGTCTCGCGGACCGCGCGGGCCAGCGTGCGCAGCCCCTCGTCCAGCTCGTCGGGGGTGATCGTCAGCGCCGGAAGGAGCTTGACGACCTCGCCCTCGGGGCCGGAAGTCTCGATGAGCAGGCCCAGTTCGAAGGCCCGCTTGGCCACGGCGCTCGCGCGCTCCTTGTCCAGGAACTCGATGCCCCAGACAAGGCCGCGGCCGCGGAACTCCTTGATCTCCGCGCGGTTCTCCTCGACGATCGCGGAGAGCACCTGCTCCACCTGCTCGCCGCGGGCGCGGGTCTGCTTCTCCATCGCCGAGCCGTCGGCCCAGTAGGCCTCCAGGGCGGCGGCGGCCGTCACGAAGGCGGGGTTGTTGCCGCGGAACGTGCCGTTGTGCTCGCCCGGCTCCCACACGTCGAGTTCCGGCTTGAACATGCACAGCGACATCGGCATGCCGTAGCCGCTGATGGACTTCGACACCGTCACGATGTCCGGCGTGATGCCCGCCTCCTCGAAGGAGAAGAACGCACCGGTGCGGCCGCAGCCCATCTGGATGTCGTCGACGATCAGGAGCATGTCCCAGCGCTCGCACACGTCGGCGAGCTTGCGCAGCCACTCGGCGCGGGCCACGTTGATGCCGCCCTCGCCCTGCACCGTCTCGACGATCACGGCGGCGGGCTGGTTGAGGCCGGAGCCCTGGTCCTCCAGGAGCCGCTCGAACCAGATGAAGTCGGGGGTCCGGCCGTCCAGGTAGTTGTCGAACGGCATCGGGGTGCCGTGCACCAGCGGGATGCCGGCGCCCGCCCGCTTGAAGGCGTTGCCGGTCACCGCGAGGGAGCCGAGCGACATGCCGTGGAACGCGTTGGTGAAGGACACGATCGACTCGCGGCCCTTGACCTTGCGCGCCAGCTTCAGCGCGGCCTCGACGGCGTTGGTGCCCGTCGGGCCCGGGAACATGACCTTGTACGGCAGGTCACGCGGGCGCAGGATGATGTTCTGGAACGACTCCAGGAAGGCGCGCTTGGCGCTGGTCGACATGTCGAGGCCGTGGACGACCCCGTCGCGCTCCAGGTAGTCGATGAGGGCGCGTTTCAGGACCGGGTTGTTGTGGCCGTAGTTGAGTGAACCGGCTCCGGCGAAGAAGTCGAGGTACTCGTGGCCGTCCTCGTCGTACATGCGGCTGCCCTGCGCGCGGTCGAAGACCGTAGGCCAACCGCGGCAGTAGCTGCGCACCTCCGACTCCAGGGTCTCGAAGACGCTCAGGTCGGGCTGGGTGATGGTCACAGCAGATCTCCTGGGAGATGGAAAGGCGTGGGAGTGGGGGGTTGCGGGTGCGGGGGGAGCGAAGCTCAGGGGTTGACCGGACCGATGCGGTAGAGCACCTCGGGCTCGTGCCCGTCATCCGGGAAGAGACCCGCGTCGAAGAGGGTCTTCCGCTCGACCGACGCGCCGTGGCGCCGTGCGTAGGAGAGGAACAGCCGCTCGGACGCGGTGTTCCCGGGCGTGATGGTCGTCTCGACCGTGAGCGGCGCGCGCCCGGCGACGACCTTCGCGGTCAGCCCGTCGAGCAGCGCGCCGGCCAGGCCGCGGCCGCGCTGTCCGTGATCGACGGCCACCTGCCAGACAAAGAGGGTGTCCGGGCGCTCGGGCCGGATGTAGCCGGTGAGGAAGCCCACCGGCTCGCCGTCGGCGTCACGGGCCACCACGGAGGTCGCCGCGAAGTCGCGGCACCACAGCAGGTAGCTGTACGAAGAGTTGAGGTCCAGCACCTTGGAGTCGCGGGCGATACGCCAGATGGCGGCGCCGTCGGCGACGGCGGGACTGTCGAGTCGCAGCCCCTCAGGCATTTCCAAGAATTTCGCCTGCAGGTCGGTCGGTAGATCGGCTTGTGCAGCGGTCATGCGGATTGAATTTACCGAGCAATTTCTGGAATTGCATCGGGGGAAGGGGTTACGTCAGCGCGCCTTATATGTTATCGCGCGGGGGTGCGCGCCCGCATGAAACTTCGGCGCTATGTCCGTGTTTGGGCGGGTAATTCTTCGCAAAACGGGCGCGATGTGGAGTGCGTCACACGGAAGCGGCCCGTCCGGATGGTGTCCGAATTACGGTGATTAGTGCTGTCGAAATCTTAGTGTTTAGGTCTCGGGAAAGCGGGCAGAAGAATACGGGAAGCTGTGTTGATAAAGAATTCGTGAGAATTCGCGGATGAATTGGCGGACGATGTTCGGTGAGTGCTTTTTAGGCGCGCCCGATTCATGTCCACGCGCGCGCGGTTCACGTTCCCGTCACGCCGTCGATGCGTTCGCGCAGGAGATCCGCGTGGCCGTTGTGCCGCGCGTACTCCTCGATCAGATGGATCAGGATCCAGCGCAGACTGACCTGCTCGCCGCCCACGAGGGGCGCCACCTCCGCGTCGAACCGCCCCGTCTCGTCGAGCGAGCGTCCCGCGCAGATCTCCCGGCTCACGGCGACCTCGCGCTCCCACACCTTGAGCACCTCGGCGAAGCTCCGTGTCCGGTCCAGGGTGAAGCCCCCGGGCTCGCCCTCGTAGAGCGGCTGGACGTCGCGCCCGGCGAACACCTGCTGGAACCACTCCCGCTCCACCTCGGCGAGGTGCTGCACGAGCCCGAAGAGCGAGAGCCCGGACGGCTCCACGGGCGTGCGCAGCGTCTGCTCGTCGTCGAGCCCCGCGCACTTCATCGCCAGGGTGGCGCGGTGCAGGTCGAGCCAGCTCGCCAGCATCGTCGGTTCGTCGGCGGTCAGCGGCGGGATGGGGCGGCCATCGGGAAGTGTGGTCATGACAAGCACGGTGTCATGGGGTGGTGGGCGGCCGCAGGGGTTTCGTACAGGTTGTCGAGGGGGCGGGCGACGGGTTTGTCGAGGAGGTGGGCGGCGGGCTTGTCTATGAGGTGGGCGGCTGGTTTGTCCACGAGGTGGACGACGGGTTTGTCGACGAGGTGGGCGGCTGGCTTGTCCATGAGGTGGGCGGCGGGCGCCTTGTCGAGACTGTCGGCCGGGGGTCTGTACGGGCCTGCGCGCCGCCCCGGACGCGGTCGTCGCGGCGACGGCCTCCGGCCGGGCTCAGCGCCAGGCGTCGGTCACCGCGCGGCGGGCCGCCTCCAGGTCGACCGGGAGACCGGCCTCGCCCATCGCGGCGCCCAGAGCGGCGACGCAGGCGTGCACCACGCCACGGGTCGCGTCCGGCCCGTAGTGGTTGACCCGGATCATCTCCTTGGCCAGGGCCCCGCCCCCGGCGACCAGCGGAAGCACCGGGTCCGCGGCGAGCGCCCGCGCGACCAGCTCCGAGGCGTCCGTGCCCGAGGGCGCCCGCAGGGTGGTGGCGACCGGGGCCGCGTCGGATGCCTCGTACACGTACGGCTCCAGGCCCCCGCCCAGCGCGAGCGCGCCCGCGCGGGTGGCGGCCGCGGCGGTGGCGTGCCGCGCCATCAGGGCGTCGAGGCCCTCCGTCTCGATGCGCTCCACGCACGCCTCGAGGGCGAGCATCTCCAGCTGGGCCGGCGCGTGCAGCAGGGCCTTGCGGCCGCCGTCGATCCAGCGCTCCTTCCAGTCCAGGAGCGAGAGGTAGGAGCGGCGCGGCGCCTGCGGATTGGCGGCGATGCGCTGCCAGGCCCGCTCGCTCACCGACACCGCGGAGACACCCGCCGGACCGCCCATCGCCTTCTGCGCGCCGATCACGCACAGGTCCACGCCCCACGCGTCCGGCAGCAGCGGCTCGGCGGCCACCGAGGCGACCGCGTCCAGCATGAACAGCGCGTCGTGCGCGCGTACGACCTCGCCGATCTCCGCGACCGGGTTGGTGTTGCCCGTCGCGGCCTCGGCGTGCACCAGCGAGACGAAGTCGATCTCCGGGTGCTCGGCGAAGGCCCGGCGCACCTGGTCGGCGGTGACGGCCGTGTGGAACGGCACGGCGAGGTCGATGACGGTCGCGCCGCAGTCCCGCAGCCAGTTCCCGAAGGTCTGGCCGTACGGGCCGGTGATCACGTTCAGCGCGGTCGTGCCCGGCCGCGCCACACCCCGGATGCACCCCTCCAGGGGCAGCAGCGCCTCACCCTGCATGATCACGACGTCCTGCTCGGTGGCCAGCAGCCCCGCCACCCGCGCCTCGATGGCGGCGAAGTGCTGGGCGCTCAGCGGCGCCAGGTCCAGAAAGGGGTGCGTCACGGTACTGCTCACGTCACTGCTCACTTCGCTCACGAGGTCGTTCGGGCTGCCGTACTGAGCGTACCGACCGGCCCCGTACCGGGCGTTGTGAGTGCCTCCTAAGCTGCTGCCCATGAACGATCACGCGGTGCTGCACATGAAGGGGCGGGTGCTCGTCGGGCCCGATGACGTACGGGACGAACTGTGGGTGGTCGGGGGCAGGGTGACGTACGACCGCCCCGTCGGGACGGCCGCGGACGACGTCCGCACCGTCGACGGCTGGGCGCTGCCCGGACTGGTCGACGCGCACTGCCACGTCGGCCTGGACGCGCACGGCCCGGTCGACGCCGCCACCGCGGAGAAGCAGGCGCTCACCGACCGCGAGATCGGCGCCCTCCTGCTCCGGGACGCGGGTTCGCCCTCCGACACTCGCTGGATCGACGACCGCGAGGACCTCCCCAAGATCATCCGGGCGGGCCGCCACATCGCGCGCACCCGGCGGTACATCCGCAACTACGCCCACGAGATCGAGCCCGAGGACCTGGTCGAGTACGTCGCCCGGGAGGCGCGGCGCGGGGACGGCTGGGTCAAGCTCGTCGGCGACTGGATCGACCGCGAGGCGGGCGACCTGACGGCGTGCTGGCCGCGCGGCGCGGTGGCGGCGGCGATCGCGGAGGCCCACCGGCTCGGCGCCCGCGTCACGGCCCACTGCTTCGCCGAGGACTCCCTGCGCGACCTGGTCGAGGCGGGCATCGACTGCATCGAGCACGCCACGGGTCTGACTGAGGACACGATCCCGCTCTTCGCCGAGCGCGGCGTCGCCATCGTCCCCACGCTGGTCAACATCGCCACGTTCCCGGATCTGGCCGCGGGTGGCGAGAAGAAGTTCCCCCGCTGGTCGGACCATATGCGCCGACTGCACGCACGCCGCTACGACACCGTGCGCGCCGCGTACGACGCGGGCGTCCCGATCTACGCGGGCACCGACGCCGGCGGCTCCCTGGCCCACGGCCTGGTGGCCGCGGAGGTCGCCGAGCTGACCCTCGCGGGCATCCCCGCGGTGGACGCGCTCTCGGCGACGACGTGGGGCGCGCGGGAGTGGCTCGGACGCCCCGGACTGACCGAGGGTGCGCCGGCGGACTTCGTGGTGTACGAGACGGATCCCCGGGAGGACGTGCGCGTGCTCGCGGCGCCGCGCAGGGTGGTGCTGAACGGGCGGGTGGTGGGGTGAGGTTGGAGGGCGGCTTGACCTGGGCGTTGTTCAGTGGTGGTGCGGGTCGTTGACTCCGTCGGTCCCGGTGGTGTGGGGGCGTGCGCATTAACACCCGTGCGCGGTGGGCGAGATGCTCGGGTGATGCGGGGGAACGCGCGTGTCGCTTGATTCGAATACAGGGGCGGAAAGCGCCCTTTGGGGTGAACTCACGTCAGGTTGCTGACCGTTCACTCTCGGTGCGTAAAGATTCCGGCGTCGCCCTCACCGATGTGGGGCGACGCCATCGGACGGTGCGCACGTGTTGTCCCCTTGTGGCGTACGCCGCCGGTGGCCCGTGACTCTTGTGGGGGTTCCACCACTTTGAACAGCAACACCTTCCGCATGCCCGCACGCCGTCTCTGCGTCGTCGCCGCCGTCACCGCGCTCACCGCGGGGCCCGCGGCGCTCGCCGGCGCGGGGGCCGCGCAGGCCACGGGCGGCGACGGCCACCGGGGCGGGCGGGCCGACGCCGTCGTGCTGCGCACCGGGCTGAACGTCTCCCTGCTCAACAAGACCCTGAACGTCCCGCTCAAGGTCGCCCTGAACGAGGTGCGGGCCCCCGGCGGCGCCCATCGGACCGCACTGACCGCCCGGCTGAACGGCGTCGACGGCGGCCGCCCCTTCACCGTGCTGCGCGCCGACGTGGCCACGGCGAAAGCGACCGTGCGGGGTGGCACGGCGCAGGGCTACAGCAACATCGCGCACGCCGCGCTGCATGTGCCGGGGCTGCCGCTGCTCTCCCTCGTCGAGGTCGGCCAGGTGACGTCCAAGGCCGTCTGCACGGCGGGCGAGCGGCCCGTTGCCGAATCGAATCTGCTGGGGGCGGTGACGGTTCTCGGTAAGAAGGTCACGCTGGCCGCCCGGGGCACGACCGAGGTGAAGGTGCCGGGGGTCGGCGAGGTCCGGCTCGACCTGTCCAGGACGCGGGTGACGTCACGGACGGCCGCGGCCTCCGCGCTGGAGCTGACGGTGTCTGTGAACCCGCTGAAGCTGAACGTCGCGGAGGTGACGGGCACGGTACGACTGGCCGGGGCGGGGTGCGAGGCGCCGGGCTCGGTCCCCCCGAAGGACCGAGCGGCAAATCCCGAGCCGAAGCCGCAGGGTGCGGGGCGGGAGGCCAACTTGGCGGAGACCGGCGGCAGTTCGCTGACGCCGTACGTGGCGGGCGGAGCGGTGGCGCTGCTGGCGGCGGGGGGCGGGACGGTGGCGCTGACGCGGAGGTCGCGCCGCTGACGGGGCGTGTGCGGCTGCGCTTGGGCGGGGTCGCCTTGTGTCCGGTGGTGGGGGGCGGGGGCGTGGGGGTATGTGCGTACTCGCCATCCCTGCGTCGCGCTGCACGGACAAAGACGCCAGAGGATGCTCGGTGCTCCGTGCGCACATACCCCCACGCCCCCTCGGGCCGCTCGGGCGGCTGGCAGGCCGGTGGGGGCGGCTGGCTACGACTCCGACTCCCGCGGCCCGGTGAGGCAAACGCGCTCCCGCTCCGACTCCTGCCGTACGGCGCGGGGCAGACGCCCCCGCCCCGACTCCCGCCGTACGTCGCGGGGTAAAGGCCCCCGCTTCAACTCCCGCCGTACGTCGCAGGGCAAAGGGGCACGCTCCAACTCCCGCTGTACGGCGCGGGGCAAACGCTCCCGCCCTTACTCCTGCGGATGGTCACGGCACCCCCCACCCACCCGCCCCTACTCCCGCCGTACGTCGCGGGGCAAGGCCCCCGCCCCTACTCCCGCTGTACGGCGCGGGGCAAACGCTCCCGCCCTTACTCCTGCAGATGGTCACGCCCCCCAGCCCCCACCCACCCGCCCCTACTCCCGCCGTACGTCGCGGGGCAAACGGGTGGGTGGGTGGGATAACTCCGCCGCGCAGCGGCGGGCCTGTTCGTACGGCGAGTGAGGAAGCGGGGGGACACCCACCCACCCCCGGCCCCCTCCGCCGCGGAGCGGCGGGCCTGTTCGTACCGTCAGGAGGCAAGCGGAGGGAGGCCCGCTACCGCCGAACCGTCGCCGCGAGGGCGGACAGGAAGCGATCCGACGTGCCCCGGTCCCGGACGGCAACCCGAATCCAGTCAGGCCCCAGGCCAGGAAACGTATCGCCACGCCGCACCGCAAACCCCCGCCCCCGAAGCCGTTCGCGCACCCCGGCCGCCCCGGGCACCCGTATCAACAGGAAGGGCCCCTCCGCCGGCCCCACCGCGCGGACTCCGAGGGGAGCAAGGTCCGCGAGGCCCGCGAGCAGGTGGGTCCGGTCCGCGGCGACCCGGTGTGCCGCGTGACCGGCCTCTGCGAGGGCCCTCGGCGACACACATGCCCGCGCCGCGGCGAGGGCCGGCGAGGACACCGGCCACAGCGGCTGCGCCTGCGCGAGGGCGGCGATGAGGTCGGGCGCGGCGAGGACGTAGCCGATCCGCAGCCCGGCCAGGCCCCACGTCTTCGTGAGGCTGCGCAGCACCACGAGGCCGGGCACGTCCGTACGGTCGGCCAGCGCCTCCCGTTCGCCCGGCACCGCGTCCATGAACGCCTCGTCCACCACCAGGACCCGCCCGGGGCGCGCCAGTTCGGCGACCGAGGTGGTGGGGTGCAGGACGGACGTGGGGTTCGTGGGGTTGCCGACGACCACCAGGTCGGCCTCTTCCGGCACCGCGCGGGGGTCGAGCCGGAAACCGTCCTCTTCCCGCAGCAGTACGCGCCCGACCTCGTGCCCGGCGTCCCGCAGCGCCGCCTCCGGCTCGGTGAACTGCGGGTGCACGACGTAGGGGTGACGGACCTTCAGGGCGCGGGCGAGCAGGACGAAGGCCTCCGCCGCGCCGGAGGTCAGCAGGACCCGGTCAGGGGTGAGCCCGTGCCGCGCCGCCACCGCCTCGCGTGCCGCCCGCCCGTCGGGGTAGGCGGCCAGGCCGTCGAGGGACGCGGCGATGACTTCCTTGAGCCAGGCAGGGGGAGTGTCGGACCGTACGTTGACCGCCAGGTCGGTGAGGTCCGCGCCGTCGTCCCGTACCTCCGCGTCCCCGTGGTGGCGCAGGTCGTGGGCCGGGGGTGCGGGGGCGGTGGCGGTGGCGGTGGCGCGTGGGCGGCCCGCGATCGCGCACGTCGCCATGGGGGGTCGTCCTTCAGGCGCCGACTTGCGCTTGGGGACGAGGAGCCGACCGCCGCCGCGCAGCGCCGCCGCCTCCGCCACGGACGGCGTGCCGACCGCGGCGCGGGACCGCGCGGTCGGGTTCGGCACCGTGACCTCCGCCAGCTCCCGCGCCGAGTACGTCACGAGCGGCACCCCGAGCCACTGCGCCGCCCGGACGATCGCCGGCTCCTCGCCCTTGACGTCGACGGTGGCCAGCTTGGCGACCGCCCCTTCGGGGAAGCCCGCCTCGCGGACCGCCTCCCGGACGAGGCCGAGCACCTCATCCGCCGGGGCGTCCTCGCAGGCGCCGACGCCGACGACGAGAACGACGTCCTCGGCGGGTGTCATCTTTCCGGCACCGGACATGGAACCGGTCCTTTCGTACGGGAGGGAGGAGTGATGGATGTGCGCGGCAGGGGGTCAATCGGATAGCAAGGGCCCATGGCGGTGTTCGTGGCGCTCGGCGCCTTCCTCATGACCCTGGTGGGCGGCTGGACGGCCCAGCGGGTCACCGACCGGCGCCATCTCGTCCTGGGGCTCGCGGGCGGTCTCATGCTCGGTGTCGTCGGCCTCGATCTGCTGCCGGAGGCGCTGGACGCCGCGGGCGATCCCGTCTTCGGCGTGCCGGCGGCGTTGCTGCTGTTCGTGGCGGGCTTTCTCGTCGCCCATCTGGTCGAACGCCTCCTCGCGGGCCGCCAGGCCGCGCACGGCGCGGGCGAGCCCGGGCACGGCCGGGTCCCCCAGGTCGGCCTCACGGCCGCCGCCGCGATGGTCGGGCACAGCGTCATGGACGGCGTCGCGATCGGCGCCGCCTTCCAGGTGGGCGGCGGCATGGGAGTGGCCGTGGCGCTGGCCGTCGTCGCCCACGACTTCGCGGACGGCTTCAACACGTACACGATCACCAGCCTGTACGGGAACGCCCGCCGCAAGGCGCTCGCGATGCTGTTCGCGGACGCGGTGGCGCCGGTGGTGGGCGCCGCGTCGACCCTGCTGTTCACCATTCCGGAGCAACTGCTCGGCTGCTATCTCGGGTTCTTCGGCGGCGCGCTGCTGTACCTCGCGGCGGCCGAGATCCTGCCCGAGGCGCACCACGACCACCCGGCCCGCTCGACCCTGCTGTGCACGGTGGCGGGCGCGGCGTTCATCTGGCTCGTGGTGGGCGTCGCGGGCTGAGCCGCCGCGTGCGGTCACCGCGCGCAGCTCTCGACGAAGCGGCGCGCGATCCCGGGCTCCGCCGCCCAGTGCGTGTGCAGGTAGCTGGCGTGCACGTTGGCCTGGACGAAGCCCTCGACGCGCCGCTCGGGCGCATGCAGGCCCCAGGCGGGCGTCGGCCCCGCGCCGGGCTCGACGGTGGTGCGGTGGAACTCGTGGCCCCGCATCCGCGTGCCGGCGACGGCCAGCACGCTGTCGGACACGGCCACCGCTTCCCGGTACCCGAGCGTCAGCCGCTCCGCCATCCGCGCCTCGGCTTCGAGCACCCCGCACATCGGCTTCCCGTCCAGCTCCCGGCAGAGGTACAGCAGACCCGCGCACTCGGCGGCCACGGGCGCGCCGGAGAGGGCGAGTTCGGCGACGGCCTTCCTGAGCTGTTCGTTGGCGGAGAGCTCGGGCGCGTACACCTCGGGAAAGCCGCCCCCGATGACCAACCCGGCGGTTTCGACAGGGAGTTGCTCGTCGCGGAGCGGGTCGAACGGTACGACCTCCGCCCCGGCGGCGGTGAGCAGCTCGGCGTGCTCGGCGTAGGAGAAGGTGAAGGCGGCCCCACCGGCGACCGCGACAACAGCCCGTCCGGCGTATGAGGACGAACCCGGCGACGCCGGTGATGAACCGAGTCCCGCCTCCGGGGACCAGACCTCCCCCGGCAGGGCAGGTGCCGAGCGGGCCAGCGCCAGAAGCGCGTCCAGGTCGCACCCCTCCCGCACCTGCGCGGCCAGCGCGGCGACCGACTCCACCGCCTCCGGCTGTCGCTCGGCGACCGGCACGAGCCCCAAGTGACGTGAAGGCGCGCTGACTTGACGCGCGCGGCGCAGTGCGCCGAGCACCGGAACCCCTGACTCGTCCAGGGCTTCCCGCAGCAACGCCTCGTGCCGGTCCGAGCCGACCTTGTTGAGGATCACCCCGGCGATGCGCACCTCGGGGTCCCAGGACGCGAAGCCGTGCACCAGCGCCGCCACCGAACGGGACTGCGACGACGCGTCGACGACCAGCACGACCGGCGCCCGCAGCAGCTTCGCGACGTGCGCGGTGGAGGCCAGTTCGCCCTGCCCGGCGGCTCCGTCGTACATCCCCATCACGCCCTCGACCACGGCGAGGTCGCAGCCCGCGGAGCCGTGCGCGAACAGCGGCGCGATCAGGTCGGGTCCGCACAGGTACGCGTCGAGGTTGCGGCCGGGGCGGCCGGTCGCAAGCGCGTGGTAGCCGGGGTCGATGTAGTCGGGCCCGACCTTGTGCGGCGACACGGCGAGCCCGGCCGCCGCGAACGCGGCCATCAGGCCCGTCGCGACGGTCGTCTTGCCGCTGCCCGACGACGGCGCCGCGATGACGAGGCGAGCTACCACTCGATGCCCCTCTGGCCCTTCTGGCCCGCGTCCATCGGGTGCTTGACCTTCGACATGTCGGTGACCAGGTCGGCGAAGTCGATCAGCTGCTGCGGCGCGTTGCGGCCGGTGATGACGACGTGCTGGGTGCCGGGACGGCCGCGGAGGACCTCGACGACCTCCTCGACGTCGATCCAGCCCCAGTGCATCGGGTAGGCGAACTCGTCGAGGACGTACAGCTTGTACGTCTCCTCGGCGAGGTCCCGCTTGACCTGCTCCCACCCCTCGCGGGCCTTGTCCTCGTTCGTCAACTCGCCCTCGGCGGGGGCGCGCTGGATCCACGACCAGCCCTCGCCCATCTTGTGCCAGGCGACCGTGCCGCCCTCGCCCGACGCGCCGAGGACCTTCAGCGCGTTCTCCTCGCCGACCTTCCACTTCGCCGACTTCACGAACTGGAAGACCCCGACGGGCCACCCCTGATTCCAGGCGCGCAGCGCGAGCCCGAACGCGGCGGTCGACTTGCCCTTGCCGATGCCCGTGTGCACGAAGACCAGTGGACGGTTGCGGCGCTGGCGCGTCGTGAGGCCGTCGTCCGGTACCACGTTCGGCTGTCCCTGCGGCATTAAGCGGCCCTCCTCGAAGGCGAGTTCATTGTCTGTACGTCCTTGACGAGGCCGGCGATCGAGTCCGCCCGCAGCTCGTCGAGGGTCACGGCCGTCGCGCCGAGCTCACCCGCCAACTGTCCCGCGAGGCCCAGGCGTACGTAACCGGACTCGCAGTCGACGACCACCGAGGCGACCTTGTCGGCGGCGAACAGCCGCGCCGCACGCCCCGCCTGGGCCACCGGCTCCACACCGCCCGTCGCGCGCCCGTCCGTCACCACGACCACGAGCGGCCGCCGCGCCGCGTCCCGCAGCCGCTCGACCCGCAGTACGTCGTGCGCCTTCAGCAGGCCCGCGGCCAGCGGAGTGCGGCCACCGGTCGGCAGCGATTCAAGCCGGGCGGCGGCCGCGTCCACCGACGACGTCGGCGGCAGCGCCACCTCGGCCCCCGTGCCCCGGAACGTCACGAGCCCCACCTTGTCGCGCCGCTGGTAGGCGTCGAGGAGGAGCGAGAGCACGGCGCCCTTGACGGCGCTCATCCGCTGCCGCGCCGCCATCGACCCGGAGGCGTCCACGACGAACAGCACGAGGTTGCCCTCGCGGCCCTCGCGCGTCGCCTGCCGCAGATCGTCACGGCGTACGACGAGCCCGGTGCCGGAGCGCCCGCGCGCCTTCTGGTGCGGGGCCGCGGCCTGCACCGTGGCCGCCAGGTGCAGCTTGGTCAGGGCGCCTCGGGGGCGGCGCGAACCCGTCGTGCGCCCGTGCTCGGTGCGGGCACGCGAGCGGCGGCCCGCGGCGCCCTCGCCGATGCCGGGCACGCTCAGCATCTTGGTGCGGAACGGCTCGCCGGCCCGCACGGCCTGCTGCTCGCCGGCGGCGCCGCCCGGCGCGGGGGCGGGCTCCTGCGGTGCGGCCGACTCGTCGGGGCCCCGGCCCTGGTTCTGCGCGGGCAGGTCGGGCGCGGGGGAGTCGGGGCCGTCGGCCGGTGGCTGTCCGCCGCCCCCGCCGTCGGGGCCCCCGTCAGGGCCGCCGCCGTCGGGGTCGTCGTCGCCCTCCGGGGGCTCGGGCTCCTCGGAAGGCTCGTCCTGGCGCGCCTCCTCCAGCGTCTCGTCGAGCTTGTCCTCGTCGAGGCCCGGCGCGTCGAAGGGGTTGCGGCGCCTGCGGTGCGGCAGCGCGAGGAGCGCGGCCTGGCGCACGTCCTCGCTCTGCACGTCGGTACGGCCCGCCCACGCGGCGAGAGCCGTCGCCGTGCGCGCCATCACGATGTCCGCGCGCATCCCGTCGACCTCGAACGCCGCGCAGGTCGCCGCGATCTGCCGGAGCGCCGCGTCGCCCAGGGTGACCTGGGGGAGCAGCGCGCGGGCCGCCACGACCCGCTCGCGCAGCGCGCCCTCGTCCTCGTGCCAGCGCCCGGCGAAGCCCTCGGGGTCGTCGTCGTAGGCGAGCCTGCGCCGGACGACCTCGACGCGCTGATCGGTCTCGCGGGAGGCGGCCACCTCGACGGTGAGCCCGAACCGGTCCAGCAACTGCGGCCGCAGCTCGCCCTCTTCCGGGTTCATCGTGCCGACGAGCAGGAAGCGCGCGGCGTGCCGCACGGAGACGCCCTCGCGCTCCACGTACGAGGCGCCCATCGCGGCCGCGTCCAGGAGGAGGTCGACCAGGTGGTCGTGGAGGAGGTTGACCTCGTCGACGTAGAGGATGCCGCGGTGCGCGTCGGCGAGGAGGCCCGGTTCGAAGGCCTTCACGCCCTCCGCGAGCGCCCGCTCGATGTCCAGGGCGCCGACGAGCCGGTCCTCGGACGCGCCGACGGGCAGCTCCACCATCCGCGCGGGCCGCGCGGTGGCGCCGCCCGCCTCGTGCGGGCCGTCCGGGCAGTTCGGGTCGGCGGCCTTCGGATCGCACGAGAAGCGGCACCCGGCGACGACCGGCACCTCGGGAAGCAGCGCCGAGAGCGCGCGCACGGCGGTGGACTTGGCGGTGCCCTTCTCCCCGCGCACGAGCACACCGCCCACGGCGGGCGAGACGGCGTTCAGCAGGAGCGCGAGCCGCAGGTCGTCCTGGCCGACGAGAGCGGTGAACGGGTACGGGGTGGTCACTGAGCCTCCTTGATGCGGTGGTGCGTGGTGGTGCTCACGAGGGCGCTCACGAGTGCGCTCACGACGGCGCTCCTGGCGCGATGAACGGCAGCCCGGCCGGCGCGCCGTTCTCGATCAGGCCCAACAGGCCGTCCGTGTCCGCGTGTTCTTCGATCAGGTCGCCGAGCAGGTCGAGCTGTTCCTCGCGCAGCGTCCCGAAGCTGGTGTCGGGTGCGGGGACGAAGCGGCGCCCGGCCGCGCGGGCGACCTCGGTGAGGAACCGGCGCCGGAACGCGTCGCTCTCCAGAGACCCGTGCCAGTGCGTGCCCCACACCTCGCCGACCCGGCAGCCGTCCAAGAAGGCCTCCCCGCCGAGGACTTCGGCGACGCCGTGATGGATCTCGTACCCCTCGACGGGCTCGCCGAGGGCCTGGCCCACCGGCCGGGCGAGGGTCTTCTCGCGGGCGAACCGCACCCGCACCGGCAGCAGCCCGAGCCCGTCGACGGACCCGGCCCGCGACTCCACCTCGTCCTCGATGTGCTCGCCGAGGACCTGGAAGCCGCCGCAGATGCCGAGCACCGGTCTGCCCTCGGCAGCGCGGCGGGCGAGGGCGTCCGCGAGGCCGCGCTCGCGCAGCCACCGCAGGGCGCGCACGGTCCCGCGCGTGCCCGGTACGACGACGAGGTCGGCGTCGACGAGTTCCTCGGCCCGGTCCACGAACCGCACGACGACGCCCGGCTCGGCGGCCAGCGCGTCCACGTCGGTGAAGTTGGACATCAGCGGCACCGCGCACACGGCGACCCGCAGCACGTCCTCGCCGACCGGCGGGGCCACCACGGACTCCCGGACGGCGCCCCGCAGGGAGACCCGCAGGCCGTCCTCCTCGTCGATGCCGAGCCCGTGCTGGAACGGCAGCACGCCGTACGTGCGCCGCCCGGTGAGCCCGTGCAGCATGTCGAGCCCGGGTTCGAGCAGGGAGACGTCACCCCGGAACTTGTTCACCAGGTAGCCCGCGACGAGTTCCTGGTCGGCCGCGCTCAGCAGCGCCGTCGTCCCGAAGAACGACGCGAACACCCCGCCCCGGTCGATGTCCCCGACCACCAGGACGGGGAAGCGGGCGGCTCGCGCGATGCCCATGTTCACGATGTCGGTGCGCCGCAGGTTGATCTCGGCGGGACTGCCCGCGCCTTCGCAGATCACGGCGTCATACGTGCCCCGGAGCTCCGCCAGGCATCCCACGACGGTGTCGAGCAACTGCGCCTGCCGCCCTCCGTGGTAGCCACGCGCACTCATCTCGCCGACCGGCTTGCCCATCAGCACGACCTGGCTGGAGCGGTCGCCGCCGGGCTTGAGCAGGACGGGGTTCATCAGCGCGCTGGGCTCGACGCGGGCGGCCTGCGCCTGCATGGCCTGGGCCCGGCCGATCTCCGCCCCCTCGCGGGTGACGAAGGAGTTGAGGGACATGTTCTGCGCCTTGAACGGCGCGACGGAGACCCCTTTGCGCGTCAGCCACCGGCAGATGCCGGCGGTGACGACGCTCTTCCCGGCGTCCGATGTGGTCCCGGCGACCAGCAGTCCACCGCTCATGCTTTCCTTCTCCCTGACGTTGCCGACCGCAGCACCCAGCGGGCACCCACCACGACCCCGAGGGCGAGCAGGCCGACCCGGCGGGACAGCTCGGCGGCCCGCTCGATGTCCCCCGCCTCGACGTCGCGCCCCGCCGCGTTCAGAACGGGCCGGTGCTCGACCCGCCCCCCGTACGAGAGCGTTCCCCCGAGCCGTACGCCCAGCGCCCCGGCGAAGGCCGCCTCGACGGGCCCGGCATTCGGGCTCGGATGCGCGTCCGCGTCGGCGCGCCACGCCCGTACCGCCCCCGAGGGAGAGTCGCCGGCCAGCGCCGCGAGGCCCGCGGTGAGCCGCGCGCCCGGCCAGCCGAAGACGTCGTCGAGGCGGGCACAGGCCCAGCCGTAGCGCCGGTACCGGGGCGACTTGTGGCCCACCATCGCGTCCAGCGTGTTGACGGCCCGGAACCCGACGAACCCGGGGACGCCGCCCAGCGCGCCCCACACGAGCGCCCCGACGACCGCGTCGGAGGTGTTCTCGGCGACGGACTCCACGACGGCCCGGGCGATGCCGTCGGCGTCCAGCGCCTGCGGGTCCCGTCCGCACAGGTGCGGCAGCCGCTCCCGCGCGACCTCGATGTCCCCGGCCTGCAGCGCCCCGCCGATGGCCCGCGCCTCCCGCGTAAGGGACGTACCGCCGACGACGGCCCAGGTGGCGGCGGCGGTCAGCGCGACGGATCCGGCCCGGGAGCGGCGTACGAGGGCGGTGGCGAGGGCGGCGGCACCCGCCGCGCCCCCGGCGCACACCACGGCGTGCAGTGCGCCCCAGCCGCGGTGGTCGCGCCACAGCACCCGCTCGACGGCGCCCGCGGCGCGGCCGAACGCGGCGACCGGGTGGCCCCGGCGCGGATCGCCGAGCAGCAGGTCACCGAGGAGGCCGGCGGCGGCGCCGTACGCGAAGTCGCGATCGGCACTCATGGGCTCAGCCCGTCACTGCGCTGAGGAGGGAACTCGTACTCAGAGGGGAAGGCGGCACCGGGCGGCCGAGCATCGCGATATGTCCTCACTCAGGGTGTCCGCGCCCTGGTTCGACGTGATCGGCGGCGAGAGTTCCTGGCTCGCGGGGAGTGGCTCCCCGGTGACAGTGGCGGGACCGCGCCGGATTCGCACCGGCTTCCTCTGCTGCCGCCGTAGTTGGCCCGGGCAGTCCACCACGGCCCGCGAAGGCCCGTCAACTCGCTGTTGACCTGCGGCGGGAGAGTGTGTTGGGGCCCACACGCGGGGGCCCCGGGCATGCGCGTGGGGCGCGGAGCGTTCGCACGCTCCGCGCCCCACGAGGGAAAGCCGCCGTCGGTCGACGGCGCTGCCGTCAGGCGACGATCAGGAAGATCCCGTACGCCACCGCCGCCGCGCACAGGGCGAAGCAGGCGTACGCGCCGGTGCGCGCGAGGGCGGCGGAGCCACCGGTGGAGGCGGCCGCCGTCTCCTGCTTGGAGAGGCCGACGATGCCGAGGGTGAAGAGGCCCACCAGGGCCACGGTCACCGCGAGGCTGACTCCGAAGACGGAGCCGAGAGCTGCCCAGTCGATGCTCATGCTGGTCTGTCCTTACACGGTCGCGGGCCGGGCGGGGTCCGCCATGGCGCCGGTCGTGGTGGTGGTCGGGGCCGCGACGGTGGCCTTGAGGGACGCGTCCGAGGGGACGGAAGCGGCCATCGCGCCCACGGGGGGCGGCGTGACGGCGGCGATCGCGGTGGTCACCACGCCCGCGGGCTCGGTGCCCGCGGTGTCGTCGTGGCGGATCTCGTCGTCCGTGACGTTGGTGTGGTCGACGGCGTTGCGCCGGGAGAGTGCCCAGATCACGCCCGCCCCCGCGACCAGGAGCGCCGCGGTGGCCGTGATGCCCCAGGGGCCCTGCTTGGTGAGGAACTCGGCGCCCGCGCCGACCAGGCCCGCCGCCGGCAGGGTCAGGCCCCACGCGACGAACATCCGGGTGGCGGTCGACCAGCGGACCACGCCGCCCTTGCGGCCGAGGCCCGCGCCCATCACGGCGCCCGAGCAGACCTGGGTGGTGGAGAGCGAGAAGCCGATGTGGGAGGAGGCGAGGATCGCGGTCGCGGCGCTGGTCTGGGCGGCGAAGCCCTGCTGCGGCGCGAGGTCGGTCAGGCCCTTGCCCATGGTGCGGATGATGCGCCAGCCACCGAGGTAGGTGCCGAGCGCGATGGCGATGCCGGCCGAGACGATGACCCACATCGGGGGGTTGGCGCCGGGGTTCAGGACGCCGCCCGTGATCAGGGCGAGCGTGATGATGCCCATGGTCTTCTGCGCGTCGTTGGTGCCGTGGGCCAGGGAGACGAGTCCGGCGGAGGCGATCTGGCCTGCGCGGTAGCCCTTGGCGGTGGCCTTCTGGTCCGTGTTGCGGCCGATGCGGTACGTCAGGCGCGTGGCCAGCGTCGCGGCGATGCCCGCGACCAGCGGGGCCGCGACGGCCGGGATCAGGATCTTGGTGACGACGGTGCCGCCGTTGATCGACGACCAGCCCATCGACATGACCGCGGCGCCGATGAGGCCGCCGAAGAGCGCGTGGGAGGAGCTGGAGGGCAGGCCCACCAGCCAGGTGAGGAGGTTCCAGAGAATCGCGCCGACGAGCGCGGCGAAAATGACCTCGGTCTTGAGGCCGTCCTCATTGACGATGCCGCCGGAGATCGTCTTGGCGACTTCGACGGAGAGGAAGGCGCCGACGAGGTTCAGCACGGCGGACATGGCCACCGCCGTCTTGGGCTTCAGAGCGCCGGTCGAGATGGTCGTCGCCATCGCGTTGGCAGTGTCGTGGAAACCGTTCGTGAAATCGAACACGAGAGCGGTAACGATCACGATCCCGAGGAGAAGCGTGATGTGTTCCATTTACCCAGGCTTCTGTTGGACGTCAGTGGCATATGGAACGTAGGCAATCCGGGTGAACGGAAAGTGAACTGGGCCGGGCGGTGCGGTGACCCGAAGCGGAGTGCCCTTGCTCCGTATTGAGCAGGTGTCTGATCCCGATCGTACGGAGCGGTGGCGGGACCCCCGCAAACGGGGCGGAGTGTCGGGTTCCGCCATCCGGCGGCGGCCCCGGCGCGCACCCCTCCGAACGGCTGCGAAACCGGTGGGGAGAGCCCCGTCACCCGGCGGCCCGCCGCCGTAACCGGAATCCCCTGCGGGGCCGCCCCCGGCGCCCTCCGCTCTCCAGCGCGGGGCGTCCGGCTGGCAGGATCACCGCATGACTGAGCAGCGGCAGCGGCAAGGACGGCAGCTGGACGGGGACGCGCTCGCGCGGGCCTGGGACGAGCTGGTCGGGACGGCCCGCAGGACGGTGCGGGACGGCCTGGTCGTCGGCACCTCGGGCAACGTCTCCCTACGGGTCGGCGACACCGTCCTGGTCACCCCGAGCGGCGTCCCGTACGACAGACTGCGGCCCGAGGACGCGCTCGGCGTCGACCTCGACGGCCACCGGATCATCGGCGGCCTCACGCCCACCAGCGAACTGCCCATGCACCTCGCGATCTACCGCGACACCGGCGCGCGGGCGGTCGTCCACACCCACGCCGTGCACGCCACGGCCGTCTCCATGCTGGTCCCGGAGCTCCCCGCCGTCCACTACATGACCGCCGCCCTCGGCGGCCCGGTCCGGGTCGCCCCGTACGCGCTGTACGGCACCGAGGAGCTGGCCGGGAACATGCTCCACGCCCTGCGCGACCGCACCGGATGCCTCCTCCAGAACCACGGCACGGTCACCTACGGGGACAGCCTCGACCAGGCCTACGACCGCACGGCCCAGCTGGAATGGATGTCCCGCCTCTGGCTCACCGCCGCAGCGGTTCCCGGCCACACCCCGACGCTCCTGTCCCCGGACCGGCTGCGCGAGGCGGCCCAGAAGCTGCGGGGGTACGGCCAGTCCGCCACCTGAGCCACGACTCACCCCACGGGTACCGCCCACTGGCCTCCGGGGCCTCGCCCCCGGACACTGGGACGGTGCGCCCAGCCAAAGCGACGGCAGCGGCCGTCACCGCAGTAACAGCCGCCCTAGGAACAGCCGCAGCCGCGATCGCGGCGGGCCGGTTCGCCAGCGACGCCGCCCTCAGGGCGCCCGCGGGCCGCCCCCTGCCGACCGAGCCACGCCTGACCGTGCACGCCACGGCCGCGGGTCAGATCAGCCTGACCCGCGCCCTGGCGAGCCGCCGCCCCGGCACATACGGCCTGAGCGGCAACGGCACCCACGCGATCGTCGGACCCGTCCTGGAGTCCGCCCCGCACGAGGCCGACACGGTCGTACGCCGCCTCGAAGCCGTCACCCGCGGCTCCCTGGACCCCGGCGCCCGCGTCTGGCTCACCCCGCAGGTCCACATCGGGGACCCGCGCTCCGCGCTCGGCATCGACCACACGGACGTCGACATCCCCGGCGAGCTCGGCGCCCTGCCCGCCTGGTTCGTGCCCGGCGCCCGCGACACCTGGGTCATCACCGTGCACGGCCTGGGCACGACCCGCGAACACCCCATGGTCGTCATGGACTTCCTGCGCCGCCTGCAAGTGCCGGTCCTCGACCTCGCCTACCGCGGCGACCCCGGCGCGCCCCGCTCCCCGGACGGCCTCGGCCACCTCGGCGAGTCGGAGTGGCGCGACCTGGACGCCGCCCTGCGCCACGCCGTGCGCCAGGGCGCCGAGCGCGTCGTCCTGCACGGCTGGTCCACCGGCGCCGCCATGTGCCTGCACGCCGCCGCGCACTCCGCCTTGCGCGACCGGATCAGCGGCCTCGTCCTGGACTCCCCGGTCCTCAACTGGGAGACCACCCTGCGCGCCCTCGCAGGCGCCCGCCGCACCCCCGGACCACTCCTTCCGCTTGCGGTCCGTGCGGCACAGGGGCGCACGGGACTGCGCGGCGACCGGATCCTGGCCGCCGCGGGCCCCGGCGTGCTGCGGGTCCCCACCCTGCTCGTGCACGGTCCTGACGACGCCGTCGCGCCCTGGGGCCTCTCCCGGCAACTGGCTGCTCAGCGTCCGGATCTGGTCACGCTGCACCCCGTGCAGGACGCGCCGCACGGCGCCATGTGGAACGCCGACCCGCAGGGCTACGAAGAGGTGCTGCGCCGCTTCCTCACCCCCTTGCTGTGACCCTCCGCACGCCCACCCGCACGCCGCGCCCAGCCCCGGCGCACGGCGGGTGAACGGCCCCCGTCCCCATTCCGTTTGGGTTTTCGGACCGTCAACAGGAAGACTGTTCCCGTGACGTCCCGTACCCCGCGCGACTCCAGGCTCCGACTTGTCCGTGCGCCCTACCAGAGGGCCGAAGAGCGAGGAGAAGCCCGGCGCGACGCGACACGCCCCCTCTCGGCCGCCCCCGGCGCGATGAGCAACCGCCGCACGCGCCGTCCCGCGCCCCGGCCGCCCGAGGGCACGCCCGCCCCCTCGGAGCTGGCCCGCGCGGCGCGCGCCGGCCTCGCCGACGCCGTACGGGTCGCCCGCTGGGCCGACGACGCCCTGCGCCCGGGGCCCGGCCGCCGCACCGAAGGCTCGCCCGGCGGCAAGGGCACGCTCTCCGACGCCACCGCCGAACAGGCCGCCGCCGAGCTGGGCCTGACCCCCGCTCAGGTCCGCGCCGACTGGGACACCGCACGCCTCGCGGGCCTCGTCGAGGTGCACGGCGACAGCGCCAGGCCCGGCTGGCGGCTGCGCGCCTGGGACCGCGACGACACCGCCGTGCTGCGCGGCTGGGTCGCCCTCTTCGACGCCTGGTCGCTGGCCCACCCGGCGCCCGACGCCCTCGCCCCCGCGGCGGTCGCCGAGGTCGTCGAGGCCATGCCACAGGTCCTCTCCCTGCTGCAGCTGTCGGCGGGCCCCGTGCCCGTACCGCAGCTGCTCGACCTCCTGGACCAGCGCGTCACGGAACTGCGCACCGAGCGCTGCGAGATCCCCTACGGGCCCCAGCCCGAGCCCGCCGTCCCGGCCGACTGCCCCGAGGACGCCCCGCTCCCCGCCCTCCTCGACTGGGCCCTGCACGGCCTCGCCGCCGTCGGCGCGCTGACCTGCGCCGACGGGCAGGCCGTGCTCACCCCGCTCGGCAGCTGGGCGGTCTGGGTCAAGCTGGAGCAGATCTGCGTCGCCGCCCAGAGCCCCGCCGGGCACATCGAACAGTCCGCCGAGGACATGCTGCGCGGCTGCGCCCGCCTGCGCCCCAACGCCGCCCGCGCCGAGTACCGCGCCTGGCTCGCCGCCCGCACCGTCTCCAGCGCCGTCACCGAACTCCTCACCGCCGCCCGCGGCGAGGACGCCCTCCTGCGCGGCCTGGCCTTCGAGGCCCTGCGGGTGGTCGGCGCACCGGCCGAGGCGGAGGTCAGGGCCATCGTCGACGAGGTCTCGCTGCGCCCCTACGCCCTGCTGTGGCTCGCCGAGCAGGAGGGCGCCGACCCCGAGGACGTCCACCTCGTGCTGACCCGCGAGGAGTCCACCTGGCTGTGGATCGACACCGCGGCGGCCGTCGCGGACCACGGCGAGACCCAGCTCCTCGTCCGGCACCTGGAGTCGGCGGTCCAGCCCACCGTGCCCGCCCTCCTCGACGAGGTGCGCCGCGCCGGGCACCCCCGCACCGTCCAGGTCCTGGTCGCCCTGGCCGCGGCCCACCCCGACCCGGCCCTCGCCAAGGCGGTGCGCCGCGCGGCCTTCCAGGTCCACACCGGCGGCGAGTGACCCTCAGCGGAACGTGTCGCACTGCCCCATGTCGCCGGTGCGGTAGCCCTGGTAGAACCACTGCTGGCGCTGCTGCGCCGAGCCGTGGGTCCAGGACTCGGGGGTGACCCGGCCCTGGAACTTCTCCTGGATCCGGTCGTCGCCGACCGCGGCCGCCGCGTCCAGGCCGTCGCGGATGTCGTTGTCGTCGAGGCTGCTGATCAGCGGCTTGCCCGTGCGCTCGTCCGGGCTGCGGGTCGCGTGCCGCGCCCAGACCCCGGCGTAGCAGTCGGCCTGCAGCTCGACCTTCACGGCGTTGCTGTCGCGGCCGGTGCGCCCGTCCTGGGAGCGCTGCAGGGTTCCCATCAGGTTCTGCACGTGGTGCCCGTACTCGTGGGCCACCACGTACGCCTGCGCGAAGGGGCCGCCGCTTGAGCCGAACTTGGTCCGCAGGTCGTCGAAGAAGCCCAGGTCGAGGTAGACCTTCTTGTCGCCGGGGCAGTAGAAGGGGCCGACCGCCGAGGTGGCCGTGCCGCAGGCGGTGCCCACGCGGCTGGTGAACAGAACGGTCGGCGCGGAGGAGTACGTGCCCCGCCTGCGCTGGAACTCCGGGCGCCAGTAGTCCTGGACGCTGTTGACCACCGCCACGATGCGGCAGTCCTCCTTGCTGTTCGCGTCGTGCCCCGTGCGGCAGCTCTGCTGGACCTCCGCGAGGGACGAGGACGTGGCCGAGGGCTCGTCGTTGCCGGAGGAGAGCCCCAGCTGGTCGGGGCCCACTCCGAAGAACAGCCCCAGGAGCAGCGCGATCAGACCGGCGATGCCGCCGCCCACGGTCGCGCGGCCGCCGGGGATCCGACTGCCGCGCACATCCTGCACCTCCGAGGTGTCCAGGTCGGCGTCGTCGTCGAACTGCATGGGCGCACCCCTCTGCCGCGCATCCGGGACGACGCGCGTCGCCCCGCACCGGGCTACCGGCCACTTCATCCTGGTACGAGCTCCGCCGCCGGGCGCCGGACGGAGGTCCGAACGGGGGACGCGGACCGCCCGCCGCCGTGTCGCCCCGCCGCACGGCGGCCCTCCCGGACCCCCGCCGCTACGCTCTGCGCCTGATCCGTGGGCAGTGGGTACCGAAGGGGGGCGTCATGTCCGCTCTGCCGCTCGACTCGACCGGCCTGCCGCACGAGGCACCCGTCCCGTGGTCCGCCCCGGCCCGCCTCGGCACCCGTATCGCCCTGCCCGTGGCGCTCGCCCTGCTCGCGCTGCCGCTCATCACCGCCGCCCACCACTCGCGGCCCGCCCCCTACGGAGACCGCCTCACGTTGCACGCGCGCGTGGCCGCACCCGACGCCGACCCCGCACTGCGCACGAGAGGCCGGGCCGTCGAGGCGTACGACACCCGGAGCGGCCGCCCCCACTGGACGTACACGCGCCAGGGGCGCCGTCCCGTGGCGCTCCTGCCCGCGCCGGGCCACGCCCTCGCGCTCTGGAACGACGGCCTGGTCACCGACACCGCGCGCGGCGACGGCGGCTCCGTGCGCTGGCACCGGGCCGTGCCCGAGAGCGCCGCCTGGCTGCGCACCCCGGCCGCGCGCGGCGGCGCCGGGGTCCTGCAGCCGCTCGCCCCGGACGCCCGTATGCTGGCCGTCGTCACCCCGCACCGCATCGCCGCCTACCGCACCGCGGACGGCGATCTGCGCTGGGTGCTGCCCGCGCGCTCCGGCTGCGCCTTCGAACCCGCGCGCTCCGTGCGCAGAGACGGGGCCCTGCTGATCGCCCAGCCCTGCGCGGGCGCCACCGCGTCCTGGACGGCGCAGGTCATCGCGGTGGACGACTACGGAAGAATCGTTCCGGGGCGCACTCCGCTGGGCAACGGGGGCGCCGAGCACGGCAGCGGCCCGGAAAAGTAGTTGCGACGGCCCGTTAGACTGGCTGTCATGGCAGCACCTCTCCTCAGTTGGACGGCATAGACACCGGTTCCTGAGCACCTCAGTCGTCCCTCTCGCCGTCCACTCTGTTTCAGGAGAACCCCGTGATCACCGCTTCCGGCATCGAGCTGCGCGCCGGCGCCCGCATCCTCATTGAGAACGCCACCTTCCGCATCGCGAAGGGCGACCGCATCGGCCTCGTCGGCCGCAATGGGGCGGGCAAGACCACCCTCACCAAGTGTCTGGCCGGTGAGGGCATCCCCGCCGGCGGCACGATCTCCCGCTCCGGAGAGGTCGGCTATCTTCCGCAGGACCCCCGCACCGGCGACCTCGACGTCCTGGCGCGCGACCGCATCCTCTCCGCGCGCGGCCTCGACACCCTGATCCGCAAGATGCGCGAGAACGAGCAGCGCATCGCGAGCGGCTCGGGCGCGACCCGCGATAAGGCCCTCAAGCAGTACGAGCGCCAGGAGACGGAGTTCCTCACCAAGGGCGGGTACGCCGCCGAGGCCGAGGCCGCCACCATCGCCGCCGCGCTCAACCTCCCCGACCGCGTGCTCGGCCAGCCCCTGCACACGCTCTCCGGTGGTCAGCGCCGCCGTATCGAGCTGGCCCGCATCCTCTTCTCGGACGCCGACACGCTCCTCCTCGACGAGCCGACCAACCACCTCGACGCCGACTCGATCGTCTGGCTGCGCGACTACCTGAAGACGTACCGCGGCGGCTTCATCGTGATCTCCCACGACGTCGACCTGGTCGAGACGGTCGTCAACAAGGTGTTCTACCTGGACGCCAACCGCGCCCAGATCGACGTCTACAACATGGGCTGGAAGCTCTACCAGCAGCAGCGCGAGTCCGACGAGAAGCGCCGCAAGCGCGAGCGTCAGAACGCCGAGAAGAAGGCCGCGACGCTCCACTCGCAGGCCGACAAGATGCGCGCCAAGGCCACCAAGACCGTCGCCGCGCAGAACATGGCCAAGCGCGCCGACAAGCTCCTTGCGGGCCTGGAGGCGGTGCGCCAGAACGACAAGGTCGCCAAGCTGCGCTTCCCCGAGCCCTCGCCGTGCGGCAAGACGCCGCTGATGGCCGAGGGCCTGTCGAAGTCGTACGGCTCGCTGGAGATCTTCACCGATGTCGACCTCGCCATCGACAAGGGCTCGCGCGTCGTCATCCTCGGCCTCAACGGCGCGGGCAAGACCACCCTCCTGCGGCTCCTCGGCGGCGCCGAGAAGCCCGACACCGGGCAGGTCATCGAGGGCCACGGCCTCAAGCTCGGCTACTACGCGCAGGAGCACGAGACCCTCGACCCCGAGCGCACGGTCCTGGAGAACATGCGCTCGGCCGCCCCCGACCTCGACCTTGTCGAGGTGCGCAAGACGCTCGGCTCGTTCCTCTTCTCCGGAGACGACGTCGACAAGCCGGCGGGTGTGCTCTCCGGCGGCGAGAAGACCCGGCTCGCGCTCGCGACCCTCGTCGTCTCCTCCGCCAACGTCCTCCTCCTCGACGAGCCCACCAACAACCTCGACCCGGCCAGCCGCGAGGAGATCCTCGGCGCGCTGCGCACCTACAAGGGCGCGGTCGTCCTCGTCACGCACGACGAGGGCGCCGTGGAGGCGCTCCAGCCGGAGCGGATCATCCTGCTGCCCGACGGTGTCGAGGACCTCTGGGGCCAGGACTACGCGGATCTGGTCGCCCTCGCCTGAGAGCCTGTCTTTGAACCTCCGGCGCCCCGGGACGCCCCGTGCCGGGGCGTCCACCGCGCTTGATCGAATGACTGATCCACTGGGTATGGATCATTCGGCCGATCGGTGATCCCTCATCTGTGTGAGCTCTCCTCGTACCGAGGTGTGTCATACACGGATTTTGGCGCTGAGCTGCACACGGGCTTGCCTTATCGCCTGGCACGGCCCTGACCTGCCGGTTCGCGGGAGCGACCGGTCGATTGATCGAAATTCGGCGCGCGGAATCGATAATTCCGCTCGTGTCCGCCGCTTATGGAGCGGCAAACCTCGTCGTATGGACCTTGTCGAATGGGTGGCCAGGAAGCGCGAGAGGGGTGATCATGAGAAGTCCAGAGCGCACTTCCCACGAGGAGGCACGGGTGGCCGAGACTCTGAAGAAGGGCAGCCGGGTAACCGGCGCCGCGCGCGACAAGCTCGCGGCAGACCTGAAGAAGAAGTACGACGGCGGTGCGAGCATCCGTGCGTTGGCCGAGGAGACCGGCCGTAGCTACGGGTTTGTGCACCGCATGCTCAGCGAATCCGGCGTCACGCTGCGGGGACGCGGCGGGGCGACGCGAGGCAAGAAGGCCGCCGCCGGCTGACGGCGGGCGGCACGCTGTACCAGTGGTCCGATGGTGACCACCCGGTAGGTCGGCCGACCGACCGGGTGGTTACTGTGCAGTCACTTACGGGCGCTCCTGTGCGTCCGCCCGACCGCACCCCCATCGGAGGCACCCATGGCTTCGTCCGACAGCGAGCTCGCACCGGTTCTCGACAAGGACGGCGTACGCCTCACCATCGACGAGGCCGTCGCCACGGTGACGCTGACCAATCCGGCCAAGCGCAACGCCCAATCTCCCGCGCTGTGGAGGGCGTTGACGGAGGCAGGTCAGCTGTTGCCGGGCAGTGTCCGCGTCGTGGTGCTGCGCGGTGAGGGCAAGTCCTTCTCCGCGGGCCTCGACCGGCAGGCGTTCACGCCCGAGGGCTTCGACGGCGAGCCGTCCTTCATCGATCTGGCACGCGGTGAGGACGGCCTCCTCGACGCCACGATCACCGAGTACCAAGAAGCGTTCACCTGGTGGCGGCGGAGCGACATCGTGTCCATCGCCGCCGTCCAGGGCCACGCCATCGGTGCCGGCTTCCAGCTCGCGCTCGCCTGCGATCTGCGGATCGCCGCGGACGACGTGCAGTTCGCCATGCGCGAGACCAGCCTGGGCCTGGTCCCCGACCTCACCGGCACGCATCCGCTGGTGGGGCTCGTCGGCTATGCCCGCGCGCTGGAGATCTGCGCCACCGGGCGCTTCGTCCACGCGGACGAGGCCGAGCGGACGGGCCTCGCCAACCTCGTCGTGCCCGTGGACCAGCTCGACGCGACCGCCAGGGACCTGGCCGCCGCCCTCATCGCCGCGCCGCGCGACGCGGTCATCGAGACCAAGGCGCTGCTGCAGGGTGCCGTCGGCCGCTCCTATGAAGAGCAGCGCGTCGCCGAGCGCGCCGCCCAGGGCCGCCGTCTGCGCGACCTCGCGGGCCTCGGCGACTGACGACGGACCACACGACGGACCACTGCACTGACGACGGACCACGGGCCACTGACGACGGGCCGCTGACGACGGGCCGCTTCAGGCCCGGCCTCCCGGCTCCGCCCGGTCCGGTTCCCGGCCCACCTCGGTGACGAGCACGGCCACCGTCGGGTGGTCGGGCAGGGCGGCGCCGACCGCCGCGCGCACCGCGAGCGCCACGTCCAGAGCGCGGTGCCCGGGGTCCGTCGCGAGCTCCACGCGCGCGTGGCGGCGCGGCAGTGCGCCCGTCGCCGGACGCTCCTCGAGGTGGACCGCCCGGCCGAGTACGCCGGTCAGCCGGGCCACTCCGGGCACGGACAGGGCGCTCTGCCCGACGCGGGCCGCGTCTTTGTCGTCCGTGTCGTCGCCCCACCCTTCGCTCAAATCTTCGTCCGGCCCGTCGTCCGGCCCTTCGTCCAGCCTGTCGCTCGTCCCGTCGCTCATGTCGTCGCCGACGGGCGGCTTCGGGGGCGCGGGGGCCTCACCCGGACGGTTGCCGACGCCCTCGTCGAGCAGGGCCGTCACCTTCAGATCCACCGCCTCGGTCACCAGGCCGAGCTGGTCCGCCGCTCCGCTCAGCGCGGCCCGCAGCCGGTCCGCCGCCGCGGGGAGCGGACCGGTCGCCGCGGCCGCGAACTCCGCGGTGATCCGCAGCGGCCCCGGCGGCAGCGCGCTTGGCGGGGCCGGCACCGCCGCCACGTACACCCGGTCCGGCCGGGCCGACGCGATGCGGACGATGCCAAGGCGTACGCCGAAGACCCCGTCAGCCATCTGGCGCAACGCGGCGTCCACCGCCGATTCCGTCACCCACGCGCCGTCCTGCGCGCCGCCCAGTGGCAGCACACGGCCGAACCCCAGCTGTCGTCGTACCGCCTGGGTCCATCCCTCGCCCGTCATGGCTTCAGCCTGCCCCATCCCGAGCGCGCGGGCGCGGGGCCGCGCTTAATGTGGGCACAGAAGCAGCCTCATTCGACGGAGCAGATCCCCCTGTCGAAAGGAACGGGACGGCGATGACCGACACCGGACAGCGCAAGGCGTCTCAGACGCTGGAGAAGAACTCCCCCGACGAGAGCGCGGCGAAGTCCGCGCCGGGACGGGGCGGCGGTGATCCCGCGAGCCGGGGCCGCACCACCATCGCGGACGGCGTCGTCGAGAAGATCGCCGGGCTCGCCGCACGCGACGTCGAGGGCGTGCACGCCATGGGCGGCGGCCTCGCACGGACCTTCGGGGCCGTGCGCGACCGGGTCCCCGGCGGCTCGAAGTCCGTCTCGCGCGGGGTCAAGGCCGAGGTCGGCGAGGTACAGACCGCCCTCGACCTGGAGATCGTCGTCGAGTACGGCGTATCGATCGCGGACGTCGCACAGGACGTACGCGAGAACGTGATCGCGGCCGTCGAGCGCATGACCGGGCTCGAGGTCGTCGAGGTCAACATCGCCGTCAGCGATGTGAAACTGCCCGACGAGGACGACGACGAGTCCCAGGGACGCCTCCAGTAGGACGTACCGCTGACGCACCGCTTAAGGAGCGCACGATGAGCATGGCCGTGATCGGCATGGTGGCCGGAATGGCCCTCGGGTTCGCCGGATACTTCGGCGGATTCGGGGCGTTCCTGCTGGTGGCCGCCTTGGGCGCCATCGGTTTCGTGGCCGGCAGGTTCCTGGAGGGGGACCTGGAGCCCGGCGACTTCTTCCGCGGCCGCGGCGACCGGCGGCGGTGAGCGGTGGCGGCACAGGTCGCACCGGGCGAGCGCGGCGCGACCCGGATCGCCGACCGGGTCGTCGCGAAGATCGCCGCGCAGGCGGCCCGCGAGGCGGTGGACGCGGCCCCGCCCGACGGCCCGCCGCCGCGCGCCACGGTCTCCGTCCGCCATGAGGCGGCCCGCATCCGGGTCAGCCTCGAACTGGACTATCCCTGCGACATCGGCGGTCAGTGCGGTGCGGTGCGTCGCCATGTCGCCGAGCAGGTAAAGGCGTTGGCGGGGATGGACGTGCCGGAGGTGGCCGTCCAGGTGGAGCGGCTGCACTCGGCGCAGGTACGCGCCGCGGCACAGGGGAGGATCCGATGAGCGAACCCCAGGGCGGCGGCACGCAACCGCTCCCGGTCGTCGAACAGGCCGGGAGCGACCTCGACCAGTCGGCTTCCGCCTCCGTCTACCAGCCGCTGCCCACGCTCCCCGAGGGGGAGAAGGCCCGCCGCTTCTGGTCGGCCCGCCGGGTGACCGCGGCCGTGCTCGCGCTCCTTGTGCTCGGCGGCTGCGGGCTGCTCCTGTACGACATCGTCGCCGTCAGGGCCGACCATCCGGCGATGCGGTGGCGGCGCGAACTGGCCCACCAGCTCGGCGAGCGGCCGCTGGACGACACCGCCGTGCTCGTCGGCGCCGCCGTGGCCGCCCTCGTCGGGCTCTGGCTCCTGGTGCTCGCGGTGACGCCGGGGCAGCGCGCCGTCCTGCCGATGCGGCGCACGCACTCCGACGTGCGCGCGGGCCTGTACCGCGGCGCGGCCGCGATGGTGCTGCGCGACCGGGCCATGGACGTGCCGGGCGTGCAGTCGGTGCGGGTCCGCATGAGGCGTTCCAAGGTGGACGTGCACGCTGTGTCGCACTTCCGCGAACTCGACGACGTACGCGGCGATCTGGACACCACACTCACCGACGGCATCCACGAGCTGGGTCTCGCGCGGGCCCCCGGCCTCTCCGTCCACGTGGCCCGGCCCGGCAGGAAGGGGTGAGCGCGATGCTGCGCACCGTCAACCGCGTGGTCCTCGCCCTCGCCGGGCTCGCGCTGCTCGTCCTCGGCGGCTCCGTGCTCGCCGTCGGTCTCGGCGCGTCCCCGCCCTCGTGGTGGATCCACGACGGTCGGCACGACGTGCTGGTCAGCGCCGCCGACCGGGCGCGCTGGCGGGACGAGGGCTGGTTCTGGCCCACGGTCATCGCCGCCCTCGCGGTGGTCGTCCTGCTCGCGCTCTGGTGGCTCTCCGCCCAGCTGCGCAGGCACCGTCTCGCCGAGGTCCTGGTGGAGACCGGGGACGGCGAGGGCGCGCTGCTGCGCGGCCGGGCCATGGAGAACGTACTGGCCGGCGAGGCCGAGGCGCTGGACGGCGTCGACCGCGCCCAGGTCGCCCTGACCGGGCGGCGCAGCACGCCGAAGGCGCGCGTGGAGCTCGTCCTCGAACCCCACGCGACACCGTCCGACGCGCTGCACCGGCTCTCCGCCCAGGCCCTCGCGCACGCCCGTGACTCGGCGGGGCTCGCGACCCTGCCGGCCACGGTGCGACTGCGCGGGGTCAAGCACCGCGCCGAACGCGTGAGTTGAGCCCTCTCAGCCGAAACCGCAGCGGATCCCCGGCGCGGCCAGAAGCCGCGGTCGGAAGCCGGGGTCAGAAGCCGCTGCGCGAGCCGCCGTCCACCGGCACCATGATCCCCGTCAGATACGACGCGGCGGGCGAGAGCAGGAACGCCGCCGTGCGACCGAACTCCTCGGGCGTGCCGTAGCGGCGCAGCGGGATGCCCGCCTCGTTCGCGGCGCGGGTGGCCTCCGGGTCGGGGGAGAGACCGTCCAGCTGGCGCATGCGGTCGGTGCCGATCCGGCCGGGGAGCACGCCGAGGACACGGATGCCGCGCGGGCCGAGCTCGTCGGCGAGGGACTTGGCGAATCCGGCGAGCCCCGGACGCAGGCCGTTCGAGATCGTCAGGCCCGCGATCGGCTCGTACACCGAGCCCGAGAGCACGAAGCCGATGACGCCTCCCTCGCCGAGCTCGGCGGCCGCGGCGCGGGCGAGCCGCACGGCGCCGAGGAAGACCGACTCGAACGCCGCCTGCCACTGCTCGTCGGTGTTGTCCGCGACGAAGCCGGGGGCGGGCCCGCCGACGCTGATCAGTACGCCGTCGAAGCGGCCGAAGTGCTCGCGGGCCGCGGCGACGAGCGCGGCCGCCGATGCCGGGTCGGCGTTGTCCGCGGCGACGCCCACGGCCCGCTCGCCGAGCTCGGCGGCCGCCTCGGCGACGGTCTTCTCGTCGCGGCCCGTGATCACGACCTTCGCGCCGTCCGCGACCAGTTCGCGGGCGGTGGCGTTGCCCAGGCCGCGGGTGGCGCCGGTGACTACGTACACACGGTCCTTCAGTCCAAGATCCATGGCCCCTATCCTCCCGCGTTCTCCCCGTAGAGCGCGAGGGCGGTATTGACGAGACCGATATGGCTGAATGCCTGCGGGAAGTTGCCCAGCTGCAGGCCGGCCACCGGGTCGAACTCCTCGGCGAGCAGCCCCACGTCGTTGCGGAGCGAGAGGAGGCGGTCGAACAGCTCGCGTGCCTCCTTGGTGCGGCCCGTCATGTGCAGGGCGTCCGCAAGCCAGAACGAGCAGACGAGGAAGACGCCCTCCTGGCCGGGCAGCCCGTCGATGGCTGTCTGGTCCGCGCTGTAGCGGCGCAGGAAACCGTCGTGGCCGAGCTCGGCGTGGACCGCGTCGATGGTGCCGATGACGCGCGGGTCGTCGGGCGGCAGGAAGCCCACGCGCGGGATGAGGAGCAGCGAGGCGTCCAGTTCGGCGGAGCCGTAGGACTGCGTGAAGGTGTTGCGGGCCGCGTCGTAGCCGCGCTCGCAGACCTCTTGGTGCACCTCGTCCCGGAGCCGGCGCCAGCGCTCGACGTCGCCGCGCAGCTTCGGGTTCTCCTCCAGGGAGCGCACCGTGCGGTCGACGGCGACCCACACCATCACCTTCGAGTACACGAAGTGGCGGCGTGGGCCGCGCACCTCCCACAGCCCCTGGTCGGGTTCCCGCCACTTCTCGTGCAGGAATTCGAGCAGGGACAGCTGGAGGTGCCACGCGTGGGCAGGCGTGTCGAGGCCCGAACGGTCCGCGAGGGAGAGGGAGTCGACGACCTCGCCGTACACGTCGAGCTGGAGCTGTTCGACGGCTTCGTTGCCGATGCGCACCGGGGTGGAGTCCGCGTATCCGGGCAGCCAGGGGAGCTCGTACTCGGGCAGGCGCCGCTCTCCGGAGAGGCCGTACACGATCTGCAGGTCGGCCGGATCGCCCGCGACCGCGCGCAGCAGCCAGTCGCGCCACGCCTCGGCCTCTTCGGAGTAGCCGGCTGCGAGGAGCGCGCCCAGGGTGAGGGTGGAGTCGCGCAGCCAGCAGAAGCGGTAGTCCCAGTTGCGGACGCCGCCGGGCTCCTCGGGGAGCGAGGTGGTGGGGGCGGCCACGATGCCGCCCGTGGGGGCGTAGGTGAGGGCCTTGAGAGTGATGAGGGAGCGGACGACGGCGTCGCGGTGCGGGCCGTCGTAGTGGCAGCGCGCCGTCCAGGCCTGCCAGTCGGCCAGGCTGTCGCGCAGCGCTTCGAAGGGGTCGACGAGCGGCGGGCGCGGCTCGTGCGAGGGGTGCCAGGTGAGGACGAACGCGACCTTCTCGCCCTCCTCGACGGTGAACTCGGAGTGGGTGCCGAAGTCACGGCCCCAGGTGTGCACGGCCGGTTCGCTGCGCAGCCATACGGAGTCGGGGCCCGCCACCGCGATGCGGTGGCCGTCCCTCTTGCGCATCCACGGCACGACCGAGCCGTAGTCGAAGCGGAGCCGCAGCGTGCTGCGCAGGGTGACGGTGCCCTTGAGGCCCTCGACGATGCGGATGACATCGGGGGCGCGGTCGCGCTGCGGCATGAAGTCCGTGACGCGGACGGAGCCGTCCTCGGTCTCCCACTCCGTGTCCAGGACGAGGGAGTCGGGGCGGTAGGCGCGGCGGGTGCAGGGGCCCGCTCCCTTGGGCGCGAGGCGCCAGTGGCCGTTCTCCTCGTCGCCGAGCAGCGCGGCGAAGCAGGCGGGGGAGTCGAATCGGGGCAGGCAGAGCCAGTCCAGCGAGCCGTCCCTGCCGATCAGGGCGGTGGTCTGGTGGTCGCCGATGAGCGCGTAGTCCTCGATGGGGTGATGCACGGGGAACGGCTTCCCGGGAAGGGGCCCGGCCAATCCGGGCGGTGATCCGGCCCCGCGGGGGTGCCGGGCAGCCGGTTCAGGCGGTGGCGGGCACGGCATCGTCGGTGGTGGCCTGCGCGGCTGCCGCGCGGTCGCGCCGCTCCCTGCGGACCAGGATGACCCAGCCGACGGGCACGCCGGAGGCGAACAGCCACCACTGGACCGCGTACGCCATATGCGGGCCGATGCCGCTGTGGTCGGGCTCGGCGATCAGCTGGGGGGAGTTGTCGGGCGGCTCGGGCGAGGTCTGCTCGACGTAGCCGCCGAGGACCTGCTTGCCGAGGCTGTCGGCCTGCTGCCCGCTGCTGATCAGCATGATCTGACGGTCCGGCAGGCCGCGGACGTTCTTGATGCCGCTGGCCGCGGAGGTCTCGTCGGCCTTCAGCCGCCCGGTGATGGTGACCTCGCCCCTGGGGGCCGCGGGGATCTTCGGGAAGGCGGTCTGCGGGCCGTCCGCGGGGATCCAGCCGCGGTTGACGAGCAGGACCTTGCCGTCGTCCAGGACGAACGGCGTCAGGACGTGGAAGCCGACCTCGTCGTCGGAGTTGGTGCGGCGGCGGACGACGACCTCGTGCTTCGTGTCGTACGTCCCCTTGGCGCTCACCCGGCGGTACAGGTCCGCCTTGGGCACCTCGTGGCCGGGCGAGGTGATCTTCTCGGCGGGCACCGGGTCGGCGGCCAGCGCCTCGGTGACGCGCTGGTTCTGCGCGACGCGGTGCTCGTGACGGTGCAACTGCCAGAACCCCAGCTCGACCATCACAGGGATGAGGACGAGGGCGATGAGGGTGAGGATCACCCACTGCCGGGTCAACAGGAAGCGGTACACCCCACGACCGTACATCCAGGGTCGTGGGGTGCTGGGAGAGGGGTCGGGATGAGCGCGGAGCCGGGCCGCCGGGGGACCGGCTCAGACGTTGTCGACGATGCCCACCCGCCCCTCCGCGCGCGAGCAGTGGGCGCCGCAGTACCAGTGGCCTTCCACCTCGACGCCCTGGCCGATGATGCGGCACCGGCAGTGCTCGCAGATGGGCGCCATGCGGTGGATGGCGCAGGAGAAGCAGTCGAAGACGTGCACCGCACCTTGTGCGTGCACTTCAAAGGACATGCCGTAGTCGTTTCCGCAGACCTCGCAACGTGCCATGCGCCACAGGGTGGGGCGCGGCGGCGGTGCGGGGCGAGCGGTCGGCGGGCGAGTCGTGCGGCAATCACCCGTCTGACGCCGGGCGGCGTGCCCCGTCGAGGAACGCCTGTGCGGTTACGACTCCGTGGCGGGCGTCACGTCCTGGAGGAGCTGTCCGAAGGCCGCCTCGTCGATCACCGGCGTGCCGAACGAGCGCGCCTTGACGGTCTTGGAGGTGCCGGACTCCGGGTCGTTCGTGACGAGGAGGCTCGTGAGGCGGGACACGCTCGTCGCGATGTGCAGCCCGGCCTCCACCGCCCGGTCCTCCAGGAGCTCGCGCTCCACGGAGGTGTCTCCGGAGAAGGCCACCCGCATGCCCTGCTTGAGCGGTTTGCCCGGTTCGTACCGCCCCGGGTTCGGGTGCGGGCACGGCGGCCGCTTGCGCGAGGGGCGCCAACTCCCGGGCCGGTACGAGGAGGCGGGCGCCGGGCCCGCCGACTGGCGGCCGATGCGGGGCGCGCCGTCGGACCACTCGGTGAGCGGCCGGCACTCCAGGAGCGGCAGGCGGACATTGCCGCCCGCCGCCGCGAGCAGACTGGGCCGGAACGCCTCGGCGAGCACGCGCGCGTCGTCCAGTGCGTTGTGCGCGTGGCGCTGCTCGACACCGAAGTGCGCGGCCAGCGACTCCAGCTTGTGGTTGGGCAGCGGGAGCGCCAGCTCCTTGGAGAGCGCGATGGTGCACAGCCGCTGGCGCACCGGGGCGGTGCGCTCCGCGCGTGCGTACTCCCTGGAGATCATCGACCAGTCGAAGACGGCGTTGTGCGCGACGAGGACGCGGCCGTCGAGGCGGGCGGCGAACTCCTCGGCGATGTCCCCGAAGAGAGGGGCGTCGGCGAGCATGGCGGTCGTGAGGCCGTGGATCCAGACCGGGCCCGGATCGCGCTGGGGGTTGACCAGCGTGTACCAGTGGTCCTCGATCTCGCCCCGGGCGTCCACGCGGTAGACGGCGGCCGACACTATGCGGTCGTCGCGGGCCAGGCCGGTGGTCTCCACGTCGACGACCGCGTACCCCGTTGGGTACGCGGCCGGCCAGGGGGCTGCGGACGCTGCGGTCGTGCGGTCTTCGAGCATGGTCCATGAGGATACGGGCCGCGACTGACAGTCAGGGCGCCGGTCCGAGCAGTCCGGTCACCAGAGCCTTGACGGAGACGTCGAACAACGCGGCCGGATCGTGCGGTCCGGCGAGCGCGCGGGCGAGCGCGCCGTCCTCCTCCGCGGTCCGCGCCGTCCACAGCTCCTCCTCGCCGGGGTGCTGCTGTGGGGCGCGTTCGCGGTTGCGCTCGACCAGGATGTGGCCGACGACATGGACCTGGACGGCGCGTACGGCATCGGCGGCACGGGCGCCGCGCAGCCCCGCCCCGTGCACCTCGTGCACGAGGGTCCGCTGGGCGGGCAGGAACATCCGTTCCGTCAGGCCCCGTTCGTGGACCATCGCGACGAGGTGCGGGTGGTCCAGGAGCTGGTGGCGCAGGGCGCGGGCCACGGAGGCGACGCGCTGCGCGGGGGTGCGGCCGGTGGCGCGGATCTCCCCGAGGTCGGCGAGCGTGCGCTCGACGAGGGCGTCCAGGAGCGACTCGCGGTTGCCGACGTGCCAGTAGATCGAGGTGACGGCGGTGCCGAGCTCGGCGGCGAGCGCCCGCATCGTGAGGGCCTCGGGGCCGTGCCGCTTGACGAGGCGCGCCGCGGTGGCGAGAACCCGCTCCCGGTCCAGATGCCCGCGGGCCTCCTTGGACGGGCGGGTCCGCGCTTCTTCGCGCTCTGTCTCTTTACCCTTCACGAGTCCTGTTGTAACTGTGTTACAGAACCGCCGCAAGTCCCGGCCGCGGACCCGATTCCGCGCTGACGAAGGGTGGTACGACATGGCACGCATTCGCTACGGAGCGCGCGACGAGACGGAGATCGCCGCCGCGCGCACGGCGAGTTCCAAGCTCCCCGACATCTGGTCGACGGGGGTGGTGGCCGTCTGGGAGAGCGATCCGGACGCGGTCGCCGCGGTCCTGCCACCGCCGCTGAAACCCACCGGGCGCCCGCTGGTGCGGGCGAACATCAGCAAGGTCGACCTGCCCGGCTATCCGCTGGGCGCGGGCTCGGTCGCCGTCGCCGCCGAGCACGGGGGAGTGCGGGGCTGGTATCCGCTGGTGATGCCGATGACCCACGAGCGGGCGCTGATCGGCGGGCGCGAGGTCTTCGGCGAGCCGAAGAAGCTCGGCGAGGTGGAGGTCGAGCGCGACGGCCTGGTGGTGCGGGCCTTCCTCGCCCGGCACGGCATCGCGTTCGTGGAGGTGCGCGGCGCGGTCAGCGGCGCCCTGCCGCTGCCCGAGCCGACCCGGAAGACCGACTTCTACTTCAAGTTCCTGCCCGCGGTGGACGGTTCGGGCTTCGACGCTGACCCGGTGCTCGTGCACTGCGTACGCAACGAGAAGGTCCGCAAGCTGGAGGCCGTCACCGGCGACGTCGTCCTGCGCGAGTCGATGTACGACCCGGTGGCCGACCTGCCCGTGCTCGCCCTCGTCGAGATCACCATCGGCGAGAAGACCACCGACCAGCAGGGCCGCGTCGTCGAGCGCGTCGACGCCCAGTCCCTGCTGCCCTACATCCACCAGCGCTACGACGACCCCGCGCAGATCCTCGACGGGCCGCCCGAGGGGAGCGCCTGAGATGGAGCTGCGCGCGGGACAGGTCGCCGTCGTCACGGGCGCGGCGAGCGGCATCGGACTCGCCATGGCACGGCGGTTCGCCGCGGACGGCCTGAAGGTGGTCCTCGCCGACGTCGAGGAGGGCGCCCTGGAGAAGGCGGCGGCCTCCTTGCGGGAGGACGGCGCGACGGTGCACGCGCGCGTGGTCGACGTCGGGACGCGCGAGCAGGTCTTCGCCCTCGCCGACGAGGCGTACGAGAAGTTCGGCGCCGTCCACGTGCTGTGCAACAACGCCGGGGTCGGCTCGGGCGCCGAGGGCCGCATGTGGGAGCACGAGCCGAACGACTGGAAGTGGGCCTTCGAGGTCAACGTCTGGGGTGTCTTCCACGGCATCCAGGCCTTCGTGCCGCGGATGATCGCGGGCGGCGAGCCGGGCCACGTCGTCAACACCTCCTCCGGGGACGGCGGCATCGCGCCGCTGCCCACCGCCTCCGTGTACGCGGTCACCAAGGCGGCCGTGGTGACGATGACCGAGTCGCTGTACGCCCACCTGAAGGCGGAGCACGCGCGCGTGGGCGCCTCCGTGCTCTTCCCCGGCCCCCACATGCTCCGTACCGGCCTCTGGGAGTCGCACCGCAACCGCCCCGGCCGCTACGCCAAGTCCCGCCCCCGCAGGACCCCTTACCGCAGCCTCGACCAGTGGGAGGCCGCGATGCGGGAGGCGGGCCAGGAGGTGGAGTTCACGCCGGTCGAGGAGGTCGCGGACTTCGTCGCGGAGGGCATCGCGGCCGGCCGCTTCTGGCTCCTGCCGGAGAGCGAGCACAGTGACCGGCAGATCGAGGCCAGGTCGCGCTCGATGCTAGAGCGCGCGAACCCGGCGTATCTGGAGAGCTTCATTCTGGACTGAAGGGCACGCCATGACCGACCACGACCAGGACCCCTACCTGATCATCTCCTCCGACTGCCACGCCGGGCTCCCCACCGAGGAGTACCGGCCCTACCTCGACAGCCGCTTCCACCGGGACTTCGACGCCTTCCTCGGCGAGCGCGACGCCCGCCGCGAGGAGGCGACTCGGCTCGGCATCCGCAACGACGCCTTCGCCGCCAAGTGGTTCCAGGACAACGAAGAGGGCCTGCGCGGCGGCTGGGACACCGCGCAGCGCCTCAAGGAACTGGACGGCGACGGCGTGGCCGCCGAGGTCGTCTTCCCCGACGCGGACGCCGTCGACAGCCGGACGGCCGCCCCCTTCGGAGTGGGCCTCGGCCTCTCCGGCGACCAGGACCCCGAGCTCGGCATGGCGGGCGCCCAGGCGCACAACCGCTGGCTCGCCGACTTCGTTGGCGGGCACGCCGAAAACGCGGCACGGCACTGCGGCGTCGCCCTGTTGCCCATCACCGGAGAGGTCGACCGCGTCGTCGCCGAGGTGCACCGCGCCAAGGAGTCCGGGCTCGGCGCGCTGATGATCCCCTCCATGTGGGTCGACAAGGCGCCCTACCACGACCGGCGTTACGACCCGGTGTGGGCGGCGGCGGCCGAGTGCGCGATGCCCGTGGTCACGCACTCCGGGGCGGCGCCCCGCCATGAGTATGGCGACCACCTCGGGATCTACGTCTCCGAAGTGACGTGGTGGCCCGCCCGCCCGCTGTGGTTCATGCTCTGGTCCGGCGTCTTCGAGCGCCACCCGGGGCTGAGGTTCGGCGTCGCGGAGTCCGGCTGCTGGTGGCTGCCGAACCTCCTGTGGTTCATGGACCGCCTCTACCTGGGCGCCCACGGCGGCAAGAAGCTCTCCCCCTTCGCGGAGCTGAAGCGCCCGCCGCACGAATACCTCGACCGGCAGATCTTCGTCTGCGCCACCAACACCAAGCGCCGCGAGCTCGCCCAGCGCTACGAGATCGGCGTCGACAACCTCCTCTGGGGCAGCGACTTCCCGCACCCCGAGGGCACCTGGCCGGACACGCGCGCGTGGCTGCGGAAGACCTTCCACGACATCCCGGTGGCGGAGACCCGCCGCATGCTCGGCCTCGCCGCCGCCGAGGTCTTCGGCTTCGACACGCGGAAACTCGCGCCGCTGGCCCGCCGCATCGGCCCGACACCGGCCGACCTCGGCCAGGACGGCGACCAGCGGGCCGTCGAGGCCTCCTGGGCGCGCTCGCGCGACGTGGGCCGCCACTGGCTGACCGACCACGACTTCCCGGTACTGGGGGCGGACACATGAGCGCACGGCGCACGACCGAGGACCGCTACACCGTCATCTCCGCGGACTGCCACGCGGGCGCCGATCTCCTGGACTACCGGCCCTACTTGGAGTCGCGCCACTACGACGCGTTCGACGCGTGGGCGGCCACCTACGTCAACCCGTACGAGGACCTCCTCGCGGACACCGCCGACCGCAACTGGAACTCGGACCGCCGCGTCGCCGAACTGGAGGCGGACGGCATCGTCGCCGAGGTCGTCTTCCCCAACACCATCCCGCCGTTCTTCCCCTCGGCGTCCCTGATGGCCCCGGCGCCGACCCGCGAGGAGTTCGAGCAGCGCTGGGCGGGCCTGCGCGCCCACAACCGCTGGCTCGCGGAGTTCTGCGCGGCCGCCCCCGGCCGCAGGGCGGGCGTCTTCCAGATCCTCCTGAACGACGTCGACCGGGCCGTCGAGGAGATCCACCGGTCGGTGGCGGCGGGCCTGACGGGCGGCCTCATGCTGCCCGGCACACCGCCGGGCTCCGGCCTGCCCGAGCTCCACTCGGCGGCGTACGACCCCATCTGGGCGGCCTGCGCCGAGCTGGGCGTGCCGGTCAACCACCACGCGGGCTCGGCCTCGCCGCCGCTCGGTGAGGAGCCGGCCGCGCGCGCGGTGTTCATGGTCGAGACGACGTGGTTCTCGCACCGGGCCCTGTGGCACCTCGTCTTCGGCGGCGCCTTCCGCCGCCACCCGGAGCTCAGGCTGGTCCTCACCGAACAGGGCTCGGGGTGGATACCCGGCGTGCTCGACATGCTGGACTACTACCACGAGCGGCTCGTCGCGGCGGCGCGCAAGGCCGGTGCCCCGGACACCGCCGAGGCCAAGTTCGGCGCGGGCCTCGCCGACGCGATGGGCAAGGGGCCCTCCGAAGTGTGGCGCGAGAGCTGCTTCGTGGGAGCGAGTTTCATGCGGCCCCACGAGGCGGCCCTGCGCGAGCGGATCGGCCTCGACAAGATCATGTGGGGCAGCGACTACCCGCACGACGAGGGGACGTACCCCTACTCGCGCGAAGGCCTGCGCATCTCCTACGCGGGCCTCCCGCGAGAGGAGATCGCGGCCATGGTCGGCGGCAACGCGGCCCGCGTCTACGGCTTCGACCTGGAGCGGCTCGGAAAGATCGCCGCGCGCGTGGGACCCACGGTCCAGGAACTGGACGCACCCCTCAAGGAGCCGCCCGCCGCCGCGACGAGCCCGGTGTTCGCGCCGGGAGGGTCGGTGCGGGTCTGGTGACGGGGGCGCCGCCCCGGACCTGCGGTGGCCGAGGGCACCGGACGGCGTGCCGCGTGCGGTCCTCCCGGCCCGGGCGGCCGGGGTGTGAGATCCCACCGGCGGGATTCTCGCCGTTTGAAGCCAGGAGTTTGGTGAGGATCACCAACAACCGCTCCCGTACCGCCGGTAATACTTGTGGGTAACAACCTCTAGTCGTGGACGAATAGCCGTTCTACGGTGCACGCATGTCCCCGAACCTGCCCGATGTCGTGCTGTGGTCCATCCCCGCCTTCGTGCTGCTGACCGTCGTCGAGATCGTGAGCCACCGGATCCATCCCGACGACGACGCCGCGGGGTACGAGACCAAGGACGCCGCCACCAGCATCGGCATGGGGCTCGGCAGCCTCGTCTTCGACTTCTTGTGGAAGATCCCGATCGTCGCGATCTACACGCTGGTCTACGAGCTGACCCCGCTGCGCGTGCCGGTCCTGTGGTGGACGGTCCCGCTGATGCTCCTCGCCCAGGACTTCTTCTACTACTGGTCGCACCGGGGCCACCACGTCATCCGCATCCTCTGGGCCTGCCACGTCGTGCACCACTCCAGCCGCAAGTTCAACCTCACGACGGCGCTGCGCCAGCCCTGGACGAGCCTCACGGTGTGGCCGTTCTACCTGCCGCTCATCGCCTGCGGCGTCCACCCGGCGGCGCTCGCGTTCTGCTCATCGGCCAACCTGGTCTACCAGTTCTGGATCCACACCGAGCGCATCGGGAAGCTGCCCCGCCCCTTCGAGTACGTCTTCAACACGCCCTCGCACCACCGCGTGCACCACGCGTCCCAGGGCGGCTACCTGGACCGCAACTTCGGCGGCATCCTGATCATCTGGGACCGGATGTTCGGTTCCTGGGTCGCCGAGACCGACCGCCCCGTGTACGGACTGACGAAGAACATCGACACGTACAACCCGCTGCGCGTCGCGACCCACGAGTACGCGGCCATCGCCAAGGACCTGAAGGCGGCCACCGGTTGGCGCGAGCGGGCCGGGCGCGTCTTCGGCGGCCCGGGCTGGCAGCCGAAGACCCCCGAGGCGCCCCCGTCAGCCGTGCCCGCCCCCGGCGTGAGCGTCCCGGAGCGGGCGGCGTGACGCGCCGGCCGGCGCCGGGGCTCCTGCTCGCCGCCTTCGGCGTCGCCGCGGCCGGCGACCTCGTCGCGCTCCTGGCGGACTCCGGCCCCGGCCACGCCGTCCTCAAGCCGCTGCTCATGCCCCTGCTCGCCGGGTACGCCGCCGCGCTCGGCGGCCCCCGGCTGCTGATCGTGGCCCTCCTCTTCGGCTGGGGCGGCGATACGTTCCTGCTCTTCGACGCCGAGCCCGCCTTCCTCGCCGGAATGGGCTCCTTCGCCGCCGGACACGTCTGTTACCTCGTGCTCTTCAGGCGGTACGGGGACATCCAGCGGTACGCGGCATACGGAGGCGGCGCCGGCTCGCCCCGCGCGCGGGGCGCGGGCCTGGTCTCCGCGTACGCCCTCGCCCTCGCCGGCACCGTCACCCTGCTCTGGCCCGACCTGCCGGCCGACATGCGGGGCCCGGTCGCGGGCTACAGCCTGCTGCTCACCGCCATGGCCTTCGGCGCGACCACACTCGGTGCCACGGCGGCCGCCGGAGGGGCACTGTTCCTGCTCTCGGACACCCTCATAGCGACCGGTGTCGCCGACTGGCCACAGGTGCCCCGCCCCGACTTCGCCATCATGATCACGTACATCGCGGCCCAGTTCCTGCTGGCCCGAGCGGTGCTCCGGACCGGCGCCGACGCGGAACCGCGCCCGGTGGAAGTCACCAGCGGATCGGTACCGGCACCGCGGTGAGCAGCGCCGAGAGCGCCACGACGAGGCCCAGCGCGATCACCTCCGCGCGCGCCGGAACGTACGCCGATACGCGGTCCGCCGTGCGGCGCAGCCGGCGGCGGGCCAGCAGCGCGAGCACCGCGACGGCGGCGACGAGCAGCAGTTTGGCGACCAGGGCGCGCCCGTAGGCCGTGTCGGTGAGCTGGTCGACGACCGTGCCCGGCGGCATGCGGCGCAGCGTGCTGCACACGCCGGTCGCCGTGATCGCGGCGAACAGGACGGCCGCCACGCGCGCGTAGAGGCCCAGTACCGCGGCGGCCTCCTGCGGAGCGGACGTCCGCCACCGGCGCAGCAGGCGCAGGACGTACAGCAGGCCGCCCGCCCACAGCGCGCCGCACGACAGGTGCACCAGGGTGAGGCCGCTGCCGACGAGCGGGGAGTCCTCCACCGGAGGGTGGGCCCGCAGCGCCTCCGCGACGATCACCGCGGCCAGCGGGAGCGCCGCGCAGGCCGGGCGCCGTGAGCGTGCGCAGAGCGCGGCCACGATGAAGGCGTTCACCTCCAGGAGGGCGAGCCTGCCGTCCCGGGTGTCGTAGAGCCGGCCGATGTCCAGGTCGGAGAGCTCCCGCGGGACGAGGTTGCCGTTGGCCACGATCGCGGCGAGCCCGAGGGCCGCGGCGCTCCCCGCCCACGCCGCCTGCGACGCCCAGCCGCGCGGCGCCCGGTTCAGCGGCGCGCCCGGCACCCGACGGGCGAGCCGGACGGCGAACACCTCGCCAAGGGGCACGGAGAGGGCGGCGAACAGGACCGCCCGCAGGAACGTGATCACGGCCGTGCCGGGCGCCTGGGCCTCGCCCGTGCCGCGCAGCGCCGCCGAGGGGCCGAACAGGGGAATCAGCGCGGCGACGACCACCAGGACGAGGACGGCGGCGGCGCGTCCCGCGGACGGGCGGCGGCGCGGGGCGCGGTGCGAGACGGGGGCGGGGGCCGGTATGCCGCTGGTGGCGTCGCCTCCGGGCTCGACGGACGGTCGTACGGAGCTCACCACAGGATCTTCACCAGGGGCCCCGCGACGGGCAAGTTCTGAGGGACAACCGGCGCAATACCGTTGCGAACAGACGTAAAGGTTCGGACGGGACACCTAGGCCGAGTGCGCGGTTCCCTCCGGCGCGGAGGCCGCCGACCACCACAGCCTGATCGACTTCTCCGGCTCCGACGGCCGCAGTTCCCACCCCTGGGCGGCCGCGGCCCGCACGACGTAGTGGCCGCCGACACCGCGGTAGACGCGGCGCGGGATCTCGCACTCGGTGGGCGGCCGCGGCTTCCTGGGCTCGCGCGGGGCCGAGGCCCTGGCGGTCCACCGGGCCAGCTGCTTGTCGACCTCGGCACGGTAGTGCTCGGTGTCCCCCTCGTACCGCGCCTCGGACCAGAGCACGCACCAGCGGGGGAGCGTGGTGATCCGCCCCATCGCGCTGTCCATGAACCGGTCGAAGCCCTTCTCGTACGAGGAGCTCACGGCGGCGACGACCTCGGTGAGCAGGCCGATGGCGAGGGTGGCGCAGAAGACCACGATCCCGAACGCGATCCAGAACGGCATGAACACCACGGTCGCGGCGAACCGGAGCATCAACTGCCACCGGGGCCGCACGGGCCAGGCCACCCACGCCTGCGTGCCGGATCCGACGAACTGACCGTCCCTGTATTCGTACATGGTTCGACATCCTCTCCCGCGCCGCTCGCGAAGGGCCGGGCGGCCTGCGACCGCCCGGCCCGAACCACCGCGAAGCGGCTCTACTTGCGCACGGCGTCCAGCGCGTCGGCCATGCCCACGCCGTAGAAGCCGTTCTTGTTCCGGCCGCCCTCGCAGACCGCGTCGACCTTGCCGTCACCGTCGAAGTCGTACGGATCGGTGCACGCCATCCGGTCCGCCTGGCGGTACATGAGCTCCTTCACCCGCGCCGCGGAGGCGTGCGGGTGCGTGGACTTGACCAGTGCGGCGAGGCCCGCGACGTGCGGGGACGCCATCGACGTACCGGCCTTGTAGCCGAACTTGCCGCCCGGCAGCGTCGACAGGATCCGGCCGTCGACGGCCGGTGCCTGCGGGGGCTGGTACTTGGTGGAGTCGCCGCCCGGCGCCGCGATGTCGATGACGCCCTTGCCGTAGTTCGAGTACGACGACTTGATGCCCTTCGCGCCGGTGGCGGAGACCGTCACGACACCCGGCAGCTGCGACGGGATGTCGAAGCAGTCCTTGGTCTTGACGGTCCGCGGCACCGGAGTGGTGTCGTCGGGGCTGGAGTCGTCGAGGATCTCGTCCTGGGCGAGGTCGGTCTTCGCGTTGCCCGCGGCCGCGACGTTCACCGCGCCCTTGCGCTCGGCGTACCTGGTCGCCCGGCCGACCGCGTCGACCAGGGCCTTCTGGTCGTCGTCGGTCGTGCAGTTGAACAGCCACGGGTCGGTGTAGTAGCTGGAGTTGGTGACGTCGACGCCGTGGTCGGCCGCCCACACGAAGCCGCAGACGACGGCCTCCGTGTAGTACATGCCGGTCGCGGGCTCGGCCACCTTCAGGCTCGCCACCTTCACGCCGGGCGCGACGCCCGTGACGCCGGTGCCGTTCTTCGCGGCGGCGATGGTGCCCGCCACGTGCATGCCGTGGTCGCTCTCGCCGGACACCGGACGCCAGGCGTCGCCCTTCTGGACGGGTATGCCGCCCAGGCAGCTCGCCGAGGCCCCGCGGTCGAAGTTCGGCGCGATGTCGGGGTGCGTGTCGTCGACCCCCGAGTCGAGCACGCCGACGGTGACCTTTCGGCTGCCGAGCGAGATCTCGTGCGCCTTGTCCGCCTTCATGGCGGGCAGGTCCCACTGCAGGGGCTCCAGCTCGTCCTGGCCCGCCGATGCCTTGCCGGCCGCGGCCTTCGCCTCGGCGGCGGTCAGCGGCCGCTCCGACTCCAGGGCGTCGTCCGCCTGCGCGGAGAGCGGCGCGGTGCGGGTCGCGCCCGCCGAGTCGACGCCCTTGACCTTGCGGATCGTCTTCGCGAAGTCCGGGTTCGCCGAGTGGACGACGATGACGCCGATGCGGTCGTACGCGATGACGACGGAGCCGCCGGCCTTGGCGATGGCCTTCTCGACGCGTGCCGAAGTGCCCTTGCCTGGACGGACGTTCACGACGTAGCTCATCGAGGCGGCGTCGGACGCGGAGGCCGGGGCGGAGGCCGCGGCCGGGGCGTCCGGCAGCGCCGCGGGTCGCGCCGACGCCGTGCCCGGCAGGAAGGCGACGGCGCAGACCATCGCACCGCCCAGCGGCAGGGCGAGCGCGCGGCGCGAGCGCAGGAAGGCGGCGGCCGTGGTGTGGGACCTGGTCACGAGCTGTCTCCTCTTCACTTCTTCTTCACGGCGTCGAGCGCGTCGACGAGCCCGCTGCCGTAGAAGCCGTTCTTGCCCTTGCCACCGCTCTGGCAGACCGCGTCGATGTCGCCGTCGCCGTCGGGGTCGTACGCGGACGGGCACTCCAGGCGGTCCGCCTGCTTCTTCAGGAGCCGCTGGAGCTCGGCCGGGCCCGCCTTGGGGTGCGTGGACTTGATGAGCGCGGCGACGCCGGCGGCATGCGGCGAGGCCATCGAGGTGCCCTGCAGCCAGCCGTACTCGCCGCCCGGCATGGTGGAGAGGATGCGGCCGTTCTTCGACGGGGTGTCGGCCGGGATCTGGAACTTGTCGCCGCCGGGGGCCGCGATGTCGATGACGCCCTTGCCGTAGCTGGAGTAGATCGACTTCAGGTTCTTCACGCCGGTCGCGCTGACGGTGACGACACCGGGCAGCTGGGTCGGCACGTCGAAGCACTCGTGCGGGTCGATGGTGCGGGGCACCGGAGTGGAGTCGTCCGGGCTGGAGGAGTCGACGATCGCGTCCGAGTCCAGGTCGTGGTTGGAGTTGCCCGCGGAGGCCAGGTTGAGGGTGCCCTTCTTCTGGGCGTACAGCTGGGCGCGGTTGACCGCGTCGAGGATGGCCTTCTGGTCCGGGTCGTCCTTGCAGTTGTACAGCCACGGGTCCACGTAGTAGCTGTTGTTGGTGATCTCGACGCTGTGCTCGGCGGCGAACACGAACGCGCAGACCACGTTCTCCGGGTAGAACAGCTCGTCGACCGGGTCGGCGACCTTGATGCCCGCCACCTTCACGCCGGGCGCGACACCGGCCACGCCGACGCCGTTGCGCGCGGCGGCTATCTCGCCCGCCACGTGCGTGCCGTGGTAGCTGTCCTTCGTCGCCGGGCGCCAGGCCCCGGCCGAGGTGTCCGCCTTGCCGCCGACACAGCTCGCGGACTGCGCGGCCGAGAAGTTGGGGGCGAGGTCCGGGTGGGTGTCGTCGATGCCGGTGTCGATCACGGCGACGGTGACCTTCTTGCTGCCCGGGTTGATCTTCGCCGCCCGGTCGGCGCCGATCGCCCGCAGGTCCCACTGGTCCGCTTCCATGGGCTCGTCGCCCGGCGCGGCCTGCTGCTTCAGGGACTTGGCCGCGGCCTTGCCGAGGAGCTTCGCCGGGCCGTCGTCGGTGGTGCCCGCTGCCTTCAGCGGCGACGTGTGGGTCGCGCCCGCGGACTGCACGCCGCGGACGCCGCGTATCCGCTCGCCGAACTCCGGATTGGCGGAGTGGGCGACGATGACGCCGATCTTCTCGTGGGTGACGACGACGGTGCCGCCGGCCCTGGCTATCTCCCGCTTCACGGACGCGATCGTCCTGGGGTCCGTACGGGTGTTGACGACGTACGCGAAGACGGGGGCGTCCTGCGCGGCCTGCGCCGACACGGGGGCGGGTGAGTCGTCCGGGGCCGCGGTGGCGGAGCCGGGCATGAAGCCGACCGAGGCGGCGAGGGCGAGGCCGAGCGGCACGGTGAGCGCCGTACGACGTCTGGAACGCAGATGAGCCATGGGATCTCCACATCATCCGGAGACGAGAACCGCATGCGGAATTGCAAACGGAACTGCCCGAACACGACCGGTGCTCGGGCAGGTACATGACGGGTGGTTCAGGGTGAAGCTAACCCTGAAACTCCCAGGCCAGCAATGACTTACCGAAGAAATGGGGGAGTTCGGCCACGTCGCGGGCCCCGGCAGGACGTTGAGCAGAGAACGGAAGCAACATCAACCCCCTGTCGGATCACGTCCCGTGGCCTTAGCATCGCCATCCGTGGCCCACGTGATCCGCGTCACTCCGGACGTGAGGCCCGAGAGCTCATGGAACAACTGTCCGTCCCCACCCCACCCGCCCCACGAGGAGACTCCGTGGCCACCGACGCACCGCCCCCCTCGAAGGGTGGCGCAGGAAAAGAACCCGCTCCCCACGCGCCCTCCACGGAGGAGTTCATCGAGGTGCAGGAGAGCGCGGACTTCGCTGAACTGCGCAGCTCACACCGCTCGTTCGCCTTCCCGCTCACCATCGCCTTCATCGCCTGGTACCTCGTGTACGTCCTGCTCTCCAACTACGCGGGCGACTTCATGGGCACCAAGCTGTTCGGCAACATCAACGTCGCCCTGGTCCTCGGCCTCGGGCAGTTCCTGACCACGTTCCTCATCGCCTGGTTCTACTCGCGGTACGCCGCCGCGAAGCTCGACCCGAAGGGCGAGGCGATCAAGTCCCGCATGGAGACCCGCATGGAGGGCGACGCATGAGCCACGCGCACCCCGCCGTCATCGACCTGGCGGCGGCGACCGACGCCTCCGAGCACCGGACGCTGATCATCAGCCTCTTCGCGGTGTTCGTCGTCGCGACCCTCTTCATCACCGTGTGGGCCGGGCGGCAGACCAAGAGCGCCGCCGACTTCTACGCGGGCGGCCGCCAGTTCACCGGCTTCCAGAACGGCCTGGCGATCTCCGGCGACTACATGTCCGCCGCGTCCTTCCTCGGCATCGCGGGCGCCATCGCCCTCTTCGGATACGACGGCTTCCTCTACTCCATCGGCTTCCTGGTCGCCTGGCTCGTGGCACTCCTCCTGGTCGCCGAACCCCTGCGCAACTCCGGGCGGTACACGATGGGCGACGTCCTCGCGTACCGCATGCGCCAACGCCCGGTCCGCACCGCGGCCGGCACCTCCACCATCGTCGTCTCGATCTTCTACCTGCTCGCGCAGATGGCGGGCGCCGGCGTCCTGGTCTCGCTGCTGCTCGGCATCACCTCCGACGCAGGCAAGATCCTCATCGTCGCCCTCGTCGGCGTCCTGATGATCGTCTACGTCACCATCGGCGGCATGAAGGGCACCACCTGGGTGCAGATGGTGAAGGCCGTCCTGCTCATCGCGGGCACCATCCTCATCACCTTCCTGATCCTCCTGAAGTTTGACTTCAACGTCTCCGACCTGCTCGGCACCGCCGCCTCCAACAGCGGCAAGGGCTCCGCCTTCCTGGAGCCCGGTCTCAAGTACGGCGCGAGCGGCACCACCAAGCTGGACTTCATCTCGCTCGGCATCGCCCTGGTCCTGGGCACCGCCGGCCTGCCGCACATCCTGATCCGCTTCTACACGGTGCCCACCGCCAAGGCCGCCCGTAAGTCCGTGAACTGGGCCATCGGCATCATCGGCGCCTTCTACCTGATGACGATCATCCTCGGCTTCGGCGCCGCCGCCCTGCTCAAGCCCGGCGACATCATCGCCTCCAACAAGGCGGGCAACACCGCGGCGCCGCTCACCGCCATGGAGATCGGCGGCGGTGGCGACTCCACCGGCGGCGCGCTCCTGCTCGCGGTGATCTCCGCGGTCGCCTTCGCCACGATCCTCGCGGTCGTCGCGGGCCTCACCCTGGCCTCGTCGTCCTCGTTCGCGCACGACATCTACGCCAACGTCATCCGCAAGGGCAAGGCCACCGAGAAGGAGGAGATGAAGGCCGCCCGGTGGGCGACCGTCTTCATCGGCGTCGTCTCCATCGCGCTCGGCGCCCTCGCCCGCGACCTGAACGTGGCGGGCCTGGTCGCCCTCGCCTTCGCGGTCGCGGCCTCCGCCAACCTGCCCACCATCCTCTACAGCCTGTTCTGGAAGCGGTTCACGACGCAGGGCGCGCTCTGGTCCATCTACGGCGGCCTCGTCGCCGCCGTCGGCCTGGTGCTGTTCTCACCGGTCGTCTCCGGCAAACCCAGCTCGATGTTCCCCGACGCGAACTTCGACTACTTCCCGCTGGAGAACCCGGGCCTGATCTCCATCCCGCTGGGCTTCCTGCTCGGCTGGCTCGGCTCGCTCCTCTCCAAGGAGGAGCCGGACAAGGGCAAGTACGCTGAGCTGGAGGTCAAGTCCCTCACCGGCGTCGGAGCCCACTGACGGCCATTTGTTCACACGTTCGTAGCGGCCGCGTCGTAGAGTCCTACGACGCGGCCGCTGCGTTCCTCGTGGCAAATGGCCCATGGCGTTGTCAGAGGTCTGGCGTAAGGTCGAAAGCAGTCGGGAACATCAGCACCAACCGCCGGGGAGGGGCCGCAGTGCTCATTGACACCTATGGCCGCGTAGCCACTGACCTGCGCGTATCACTGACCGACCGCTGCAATCTGCGCTGTACGTACTGCATGCCGGAGGAAGGCCTGCAGTGGCTGGCCAAGCCCGACCTGCTCACCGACGACGAGATCGTCCGCCTCGTGCGCATCGCCGTCACCCGGCTCGGCATCACCGAGGTCCGCTTCACCGGCGGCGAGCCGCTCCTGCGCCCCGGCCTCGTCGGCATCGTCGAGCGCTGCGCCCAGCTGGAGCCCCGCCCGAAGATGTCCCTGACGACGAACGGCATCGGTCTCAAGCGCACCGCCAAGGCCCTCAAGGCCGCGGGCCTGGACCGGGTCAACGTCTCCCTGGACACTCTGCGCCCCGACGTGTTCAAGACACTCACCCGCCGTGACCGCCACAAGGACGTCCTCGAAGGCCTCGAAGCGGCCCGCGACGCCGGCCTCACCCCGGTCAAGGTCAACACCGTCCTGATGCCGGGGCTGAACGACGACGAGGCCCCCGACCTCCTCGCCTGGGCCGTCGAGAACGAGTACGAGCTGCGCTTCATCGAGCAGATGCCCCTCGACGCCCAGCACGGCTGGAAGCGCGACGGCATGATCACGGCCGGTGACATCCTGCAGTCCCTGCGCACCCGCTTCGAGCTCACCGAGGAAGGCTCCACGGAGCGCGGCTCGGCACCCGCGGAGCGCTGGATCGTCGACGGCGGCCCGCACCGCGTCGGCGTCATCGCCTCGGTGACCCGCCCGTTCTGCTCGGCCTGCGACAGGACCCGGCTGACCGCCGACGGACAGGTGCGCACCTGCCTCTTCGCCACCGAGGAGACCGACCTGCGCGGAGCGCTGCGGGCGGCCCCCGAGGACACCACGGACGGCTCGGACGAGGCGATCGCCCGCATCTGGAAGCTCGCGATGTGGGGCAAGAAGGCGGGCTCGGGCCTGGACGACCCGTCGTTCCTGCAGCCGGAGCGCCCGATGTCGGCGATCGGCGGCTGACGGACACTACCCGGCCAGGACCCTAGCCCTGGCCGCCGTCGGCCTCGCGCGCCCGCCACTCCTCAAGGGCGACGACATCCTTCAACATGCCGCGTACACCGAGGAATTGGGCGAGATGCTCGCGGTGCTCCTCGCACGCGAGCCACGTCTTGCGCCGCTCCGGCGTATGGATCTTGGGGTTGTTCCAGGCGAGCACCCAGACCGCGTCGACGCGGCAGCCCTTGGCGGAACAGATGGGGATTTCGTCACTCACAGTCGCGTCCAAGTGCTTCACAACAAGGCGACGCCGAGCAGCCACGGGGGGAGCTGCCCGGCGTCGGTCTGTCGCTCCGACGGGGGATGCGGAGCGCGTACGAAGTATGTCATGGGGGACCCGGTGACTGGCACCGGAACTACATGATTGATCTGAGGTTTTCTTGAGCTTGGCGCAACGTCGACGGTCAGCTCTGTTCGCTCGCGGCGCCCCGCCGCTGGTCGTGCGAGGGCTCCAGGGGATCTTCCTGGGCGGATTCCGCGGCACCGGCCGCGACCGGCGGCGCCAGCATTGGCCGAGAAGGAGCGGGCACGAACGTCGACGGCAGGGACGGTATGTTCTCCCGGCCGGCGTTGGCGATCACGACCGAGACGTACGGCAGGAGGATTCCGAGGACCAGGGCGACGAGCGCGACGTGCCGCTCGACGTTCCACAGCACGGCCGCGGCCACCACGGACACGGTCCGTACCGACATGGAGATCACATACCGGCGCTGCCTGCCCCGGACATCCTCCGCGAGACCCTGCCGGGCCCCCGTGATCCGGAAGACCTGGCCGCTGCTCTGCTTCCGCATCACGCTCCACCGCCCTGTCCGCTGTGCCGGACTCTCCCTGAGACGTGCCCCGGTCCGACCGGCTCAACGTTACGCCGCGGCTGCGCAGCCTACGAGACCGGGGCAGCCCTCACCTCGGTGCTCCTCCTGCGCCGTGCCACGTATGGCGGTGCCCGACATGCGCCGTATGGCGGACCGGACGACACTGTCCGTAACGCTCATGTAGAGCTACGAGGAGGCAGCTATGGGCTGGTTGTGGGCGATCATCGTGGGATTCGTGCTGGGGCTGATTGCCAAGGCGATCCTGCCCGGGAAGCAGCACAGTCCGCTCTGGCTGACCACGGTGTTCGGCATCATCGGAGCCGTCCTGGGCAACTGGCTCGCGACGCAGTTCGGCATCAACGAGACCAAGGGCATCGACTGGGGCCGCCACGCGCTGCAGCTGGTGGCGGCGGTGGTCGTCGTCGGCCTGGGTGACGCGGCGTACAAGATGATCCGGGGCAACCGACGAACGGCCTGACCGCGCGGAGAGGGCCGGGTCCGCACGGACCCGGCCCTCTCGTGTGCGCGGGGCCGGTCAGCCGGCCGTGACCTCGACCGCGGCCAGGTTCTTCTTGCCGCGGCGCAGCACGAGCCAGCGGCCGTGCAGCAGCTCCGTACGGTCCGGCACGGCGTCCTCGGCGGGGACCTTCACGTTGTTCACGTAGGCACCGCCCTCCTTGACCGTGCGCCGGGCCGCCGACTTGCTCGCCACCAGGCCGACCTCGGCGAGCAGATCGACGACCGGGCCGAGCTCGGCGACCTCGACGCGCGGCAGCTCGGAGAGCGCCGCGGCCAGCGTCGCCTCGTCCAGCTCGGCGAGCTCGCCCTGGCCGAACAGCGCCTTCGACGCGGCGATGACCGCGGCGCACTGGTCCGCGCCGTGCACCAGCGTGGTCAGCTCCTCGGCGAGCGCGCGCTGCGCGGCACGCGCCTGCGGACGCTCCTCGGTCTGCTTCTCGATCTCCTCCAGCTCCTCGCGGGACTTGAAGGACAGGATCCGCAGGTACGTCGAGACGTCCCGGTCGTCCGTGTTCAGCCAGAACTGGTAGAACGCGTACGGCGTGGTCATCGCCGGGTCGAGCCAGATCGCGCCGCCCTCGGACTTGCCGAACTTGGTGCCGTCCGACTTGAGCATCAGCGGCGTGCCGAGCGCGTGGACCGTGGCGTCCGGCTCCAGGCGGTGGATCAGGTCGATGCCCGCCGTGAGGTTGCCCCACTGGTCGCTGCCGCCGGTCTGCAGCACGCAGCCGTACCGCCGGTAGAGCTCCAGGAAGTCCATGCCCTGCAGGAGCTGGTAGCTGAACTCCGTGTAGGAGATGCCCTCCTGGGACTCCAGGCGGCGGGCCACGGAGTCCTTGGTCAGCATCTTGTTCACGCGGAAGTGCTTGCCGATGTCGCGCAGGAACTCGATCGCGGACATGCCCGCGGTCCAGTCGAGGTTGTTCACCATCGTCGCGCCGTTCTCGCCCTCGAAGGACAGGAAGGGCTCGATCTGCGAGCGCAGCCGGGACACCCAGTTCGCGACCGTCTCCGGGTCGTTCAGGGTGCGCTCGGCGGTCGGCCGCGGGTCGCCGATCTGGCCCGTGGCCCCGCCGACCAGCGCGAGCGGACGGTGCCCCGCCTGCTGCAGCCTGCGGACGGTGAGGACCTGCACCAGATGCCCGACGTGCAGGCTCGCCGCGGTCGGGTCGAAGCCGCAATAGAACGTGACGGGACCGTCCGCGAGCGCCTTGCGCAGTGCGTCTTCATCGGTGGACAGGGAGAAGAGTCCCCGCCACTTCAGCTCGTCGACGATGTCCGTCACGGTCTCGTGTCTCCTTGGGTGTGCCTGTGCGTCGCACGGAAGTGCAAGGTCCGAGGTTATACGCCCTGGCTGACGGAACTCATATTGAAATCCGGGACGCGCAGCGCGGGCATGGCGGCCCGGGTGAAGTAGTCGCCCCACTCGCGGGGCAGCGTCTTCTCGGTGCGGCCCGCCTCGGTAGCCCGGCCGAGCAGGTCGACCGGCGACTCGTTGAACCGGAAGTTGTTCACCTCGCCCACGACCTCGCCGTGCTCGACGAGGTACACGCCGTCCCTGGTCAGGCCGGTGAGCAGCAGCGTCGCCGGGTCGACCTCGCGGATGTACCAGAGGCAGGTGAGGAGCAGCCCGCGCTCGGTGGCCGCGACCATCTCCGCCAGGGAGCGGTCGCCGCCGCCGTCCAGGACGAGGTTGTCGACGGCCGGTGTCACCGGCAGCCCGGCCGGGCCCGCGCTGTGCCGGCTGGTGACCAGGTGAGCGAGGTCACCGGCGCGGATCCACTCGGTGGCGGCCAGCGGCAGACCGTTGTCGAAGACGGAGGAGTCACCGCCCGATGCGTGCGCGAGCACGAACGGCGCCGCCTCCAGGCCCGGCTCGTGCGGGTCGCTGCGCATCGTCAGCGGCAGCCCCGCGATCCGCTCGCCCAGGCGCGTCGCGCCGCCCGGCTTGGAGAACACGGTGCGGCCTTCCGCCGCGTCGCGGGCCGACGACGACCACATCTGGTAGATCAGCAGGTCCGCGACGGCGGTCGGCGGCAGCAGCGTCTCGTACCGTCCGGCGGGCAGGTCGATGCGCCGCCGCGCCCACCCGAGGCGCCGCGCGAGCTCCGCGTCTAGCGCCGTCGGGTCCACGTCCTTGAAGTCGCGGGTGGCCCGCCCCGCCCACGCCGACCTGGTGCGGTCGGGCGACTTGGCGTTGAGCTCGAACGTGCCGGTCGGCTGGTCGTGGCGCAGCCGCAGCCCCGTCGACGTACCGAGGTAGCTGGAGACGCGACTGTGGTTCGCGAAGCCGTACAGCTCGCGCCCGCCCGCCCGGGCCCGGGCGAACGCCTCGCCGAGCGCCGGGGCGAAGTCCGCGAAGACGGCGGAGGAGGTCTCGGCGGGGGCCTCGGTGAAGTCCGGGGACGCGGCGGTGCCGGTCACGAGCGGCTGCGCGTCCTCGGCGGGACCAGCGCCGCGCGCCGCCTTCTCCGCGGCCCGCACCAGCGGCTCCAAGTCGTCCGCGGTCACGGCCGAGCGCGTCACGACGCCGGAGGCGGTGCCCTCCTTGCCGTCGACGGTCGCGATGACGGTGAGGGTGCGGCCACGGGTGACGCCGTTGGTGGTCAGCGCGTTGCCCGCCCAGCGGAGATTGGCCGTGGACTCCTCGTCGGCGATCACCACGCAGCCGTCGGCGGTGGACAGTTCGAGGGCGCGCTCGACGATCTCGTGGGGCTTGGGCTTGCGCATCGACGGGCTCATCGGCCGGCCTCCTTGCGGGCACCGCCCGGCGGTGAACACGGATGTGGCGGGACCAGTACGGTCGCGGTCGCTATGTGCACGCGGTCAGCCATGCCGGTGAGCGTAGCCGCCCATGGGCGCGGACACGGCGAAAGACCCCTCTGTTCTCCGTACGACTGTTCTCCGTACGGGGGCTGCATCCGTGGCATCAGCGGCTTGTCCCAGGGCCTACCCCTCCGCTGCCGACTCCGGCCGGGCGGGCGGTACGTCGGGCAGCAGTCCGGCGTCGATGACGTCCAGGGCGACCTGGCTGAGCAGGGTCCGGTGGTGGCGTGCGTACCGGCGCATGGCGCCGAAGGCCTGGTTGAGGGGGATGTTGCGGCGGGCCGCCAGGATGCCTTTGGCCTGCTCGATGGTGATGCGGCTCTGCAGGGCGGTGTGCAGCTGTGTGTTGACGGTCTCCTGCCGGCCGACGGTGCGGGCGTGCAGCAGGCCGATGGTGGCCGCGTCGGCGAGCGCCTGGGCGAGCCGCAGGTCGTCGGCCGCCAGCGACCGGTCGCCGGTGTGCAAGAGGAGCAGGCTGCCGATGCTGTCCTCGCGCAGCCGCATCGGCACGGCGCTGGGCGGCGCGTAACCGGCCTGCCGGGCCTGCGTGACCAACCGCGGCCAGCGCGCGGCCGTGTCGTCGGCCGAGACGTCGGGCACGACCTGCCGGGCGCTGTGGTACGCCTCCACGCCCGGGCCCTCCTGAAGGGCCACTTCCAGTACGCGCTGCAGACCGATGCCGGGGTCGCAGGGCGCGGGACTGTAGAGGGGGGAGCCGGGGTGGGTGAGGAGGACCGCGGCATCGGTGATGTCCCCGAGCTCGGTGCAGCGGACGGTCATCTGCTGGAGGAATTCGATGAGGTCGAAGCCCGCTACCAGGGTGTCGGCCAGTTCCACGAACGTGCGTGCAATGTGCTCTTCCCTGCTCATGCTCCTTCTTCCCACATCCCCCTCGGACGATGCCCGCTGCCCCGAAGGGCCACAATTCCCGGCGCTCACCACGGCAGCTCCCGATGGATCACGGCGCGGGCGGTGTCCGTCAGGGACTGGCCGGAGGAGTAGGCCTGTCCCCGCAGCCTGATGAGGGCCTCGGGCATCGCTACACCGAGTCTCTCGCTCAGGACTCCGGTGGCCTGGTGGACCTCGGCCCGGTGCAGGTCCACCGCTCCCGCGTGCCCGGGGCCGTCCTGCCCGTTGGCCGTCTCCGGCCAGTGCACCAGCAGATGTGCGGCCAGCGTGTCGGCCACGAGCCGCCCCTCCGCCCGTTGCTTCTCGCTCAGCGCGCCCACCGAACGCCGGTAGCCGGTCAGCGTCCCGAGGGGCGCCGCGCCCACGCGCACCGGCCACACGAACACGGCCGCCACGCCCAGCTTCCGTGCCTCGGGCACGAACTGCGGCCAGTGCTTCATCAGCAGCCGGTCGAGGTCGGGTACTTCCCGCGCCTCTGTCCCTGCGGGGAGGAGCAGACCGGGTCCCTGCCCCAGGACGAACTGCACATCCTCCAGACGCGCACTGGTCTGATCGCTGAACCAGATCAGCTCGCCCCTCAAGGAGACGGCCACGCCATCAAGTCCCAGGGCGTGCGCACAGTCAACCGCCCATGTCCGGCGCTGTTCCTCGTTCTCCGCCGAATCCAGGCTGCCCAGCAACTCCTGGACAGTCGCACCACTGTTCACACAGGCTCCCCCTCGGTCATCCCGAGCAGACCCGGCGCGTCGTATCCACGGTGCAGCGCCGACCGCCACCTTCACCGTAGCGCCGGCCCGCGGCACCGGCGGGGTCTTCCTCCCAACCCCCGCCTCCCACCACCGGGAAGAGGGATCCACCAGAACACTTGAGTCAGGACCGCCCGGACTCCTCGGACGTGTTCAGGATGTTCACTCCGCGGAACACCGCGGTGGGGCACCCGTGCGACACCGACGCGACCTGGCCGGGCTGGGCCTTTCCGCAGTTGAAGGCGCCTCCGAGGACGTAGGTCTGAGGGCCTCCGACGGCCTGCATCGAGCCCCAGAACTCAGGGGTGATGCCCTGATAGGCGAAGTCCCGGACCTGCCCGCAGAGGCGGCCGTTGCGGATCGCGTAGGCCCGCTGACCCGTGAACTGGAAGTTGTAGCGCTGCATGTCGATCGACCACGAGCGGTCCCCGACCACGTAGATCCCGCGGTCGACGCCCGCGATCAGGTCGTCCGTGGAGAGCCCGCCCGGGTCCGGCTTGAGCGACACGTTCGCCATGCGCTGCACCGGCACGTGGCCGGGGGAGTCCGCGTACGCGCAGCCGTTGGAGCGTTCGAAGCCGGTGAGCCTCGCCATGCGGCGGTCCAGCTGGTAGCCGACCAGCGTGCCGTCCTTGACCAGGTCCCAGGACTGCGCGGCCACCCCCTCGTCGTCGTACCCGATGGTCGCGAGGCCGTGCTCGGCGGTCCGGTCGCCCGTCACGTTCATCAGCGACGAGCCGTACGCGAGCGTGCCGAGCCGGTCGAAGGTGGCGAACGACGTACCCGCGTACGCCGCTTCGTAGCCGAGCGCGCGGTCCAGCTCGGTGGCGTGGCCGATGGACTCGTGGATCGTCAGCCAGAGGTTGGAGGGGTGGACGACCAGGTCGTACGAGCCGGCCCGGACGCTCGGCGCCCGCATCTTCTCGGCCAATTGCTCGGGAATCATGGCGAGTTCGCCGTCCCAGTCCCAGCCGGTACCCGTGAGGTACTCCCAGCCGCGGCCGGCCGGCGGCGCGATCGTCCGCATCGAGTCGAACTCACCGCTCGCCTCGTCCACCGCCACCGCGGTCAGCTCCGGGTGCAGCCGCACGCGCTGCTGCGTGGTCACCGTCCCCGCCGTGTCCGCGTAGAACTTGTTCTCGTGCACGGTGAGCAGCGAGGCGTCCACGTGCGCGACGCCGTCCGCGGCGAGCAGCCGGGCGCTCCAGTCGGCGAGCAGCCCCGTCTTCTCCTCGTCCGGCACGGTGAACGGGTCGATCTCGTACGAGGAGATCCACGTCCGGTCCGCGTGCACCGGCTCGTCCGCGAGCTCGACCCGGTCGTCCGTGCCCGCGGCCTTGCCGACCTGCGCGGACAGCTTGGCCATCGCCACCGCCTGGGACGCGACCCGCGCCGCCGCGTCCATGGTCATGTCGACGCCCGAGGCGAAGCCCCAGGTGCCGCCGTGCACCACACGCACGGCGTACCCGAGGTCCGTGCTGTCGCTGGAGCCGGACGGTCTGGCGTCGCGCAGCCGCCAGGACGCGCTGCGCACCCGCTCCAGGCGGAAGTCCGCGTGGTCGGCGCCGAGCGCCCGGGCGCGGGCCAGCGCGGCGTCGGCGAGCGCGCGCAACGGCAGCGCCGTGAAGGCTTCATCGATGGAACGAGGCACGCGTGTCTCCCCTGCTTTCGGCACCGGTCGGGTCCGATCATGTCGCTCCGGCGGCTCGGGGGCCAGGGGTCCCGGCGCTGAGGTCAGGGCTTTCTGTAGGGATCTGACAGCGGGGCCTCTGCGCCACTGTCGGTCGTCGATTCTCCGTATCGAGGACGGTACCGATAGGTTTTCGAGGTACCAGACAGCTATCGAAAGGGTGATCCGTTGAGCCGCTCGGTTCTCGTCACCGGAGGAAACCGGGGCATCGGCCTCGCCATCGCCCGCACCTTCGCCGACGCCGGCGACAAGGTCGCGATCACCTTCCGCTCGGGTGAGCCACCGCAGGAACTCACCGACGCCGGTGTCCTCGCCGTCAAGTGCGACATCACGGACCCCGAGCAGGTGGAGCAGGCCTACAAGGAGATCGAGGAGAAGCACGGGAACGTCGAGGTCCTGGTCGCCAACGCCGGCATCACCAAGGACCAGCTCCTGATGCGCATGACCGAGGAGGACTTCACGTCCGTCCTCGACACCAACCTCACCGGCACCTTCCGCGTCGTCAAGCGCGCCAACCGCGGCATGCTGCGCGCCAGGAAGGGCCGCGTCGTCCTCATCTCCTCCGTCGTCGGCCTCCTCGGCGGTGCGGGACAGGCGAACTACGCCGCCTCGAAGGCGGGTCTGGTCGGCTTCGCCCGCTCGCTCGCCCGCGAGCTCGGGTCGCGCAACCTCACCTTCAACGTCGTAGCCCCCGGTTTTGTCGACACCGACATGACCAAGGTGCTGACGGACGAGCAGCGCGAGGGCATCGTCGCCCAGGTGCCGCTCGGCCGCTACGCGCAGCCCGAGGAGATCGCCTCCGCGGTGCGGTTCCTCGCGTCCGACGACGCCTCGTACATCACTGGAGCCGTCATCCCCGTTGACGGCGGATTGGGCATGGGTCACTGATCACCATGAGCGGAATTCTCGACGGCAAGAAGATCCTGATCACGGGCGTTCTGATGGAGTCCTCCATCGCGTTCCATGCGGCCAAGGTCGCGCAGGAGCAGGGCGCCGAGGTCATCCTCACCGCCTTCCCGCGCCCCACGCTCACCGAGCGCATCGCCAAGAAGCTGCCCAAGCCCGCCAAGGTCATCGAGCTCGACGTGACCAACCAGGAGCACCTGGACCGCCTCGCGGGCCTGGTCAAGGACGAGCTCGGCGGTCTGGACGGCATCGTCCACTCCATCGGCTTCGCCCCGCAGGGCGCCTTCAACTTCCTGGAGGCGACCTTCGAGGACGTCTCCACGGCGATGCACGTCTCGGCGTTCTCCCTGAAGTCGCTCACCATGGCCTGCCGCCCGCTGATGCCGAACGGCGGCTCCGTCGTGGGTCTGACCTTCGACGCGCAGTACGCCTGGCCGAAGTACGACTGGATGGGCCCGGCCAAGGCCGCCCTCGAGGCGACCTCGCGCTACCTCGCCCGCGACCTGGGCAAGGAGAACATCCGCTGCAACATGATCTCCGCGGGCCCCATCGGCTCCATGGCCGCCAAGTCCATCCCGGGCTTCGCCGACCTCGCGGACATCTGGAACACCCGTTCCCCGCTGAGCTGGGACATGGCCGACCCGGAGCCCGCGGGCCGCGGCATCGTCGCCCTGCTCTCGGACTTCTTCCCGAAGACCACCGGCGAGATCATCCACGTCGACGGCGGCGTGCACATGATGGGTGCCTGACCAGGCACTTCGCCCGGTATACGGGACGTTTCGAGGCCCCGTCCCCCGCAGCGCGCGGGAGGCGGGGCCTCACCCGTACGGCCCCCTGGCCGGGCGGCGGCGGGGGAGCGGCGCGCACTCTGGAGTGTGCGTCCTTCCGGTGCCGCGGTGCTCGTGGCTCTCGCTCTTGTGGTCGCCGCGCCGAGCGGCGTGCCGCAGGGAGCGCCCCACGCGCGCGGGGCGCCGGACAAGCCCCGGCCCCGGCCCTTCGGCTCGGAGTGCCGTACGGGCGTGGCGGGCCCCGACGTCGTCGCGTACTGCCACAATCCCTACCCCGAGACCGACCGGGTCCGGCTGCACGTGGAGTGCGCCCGGTGGTGGGACATCGACAGCGACTCGCGCCCCGTCGAGGCCGGGCCCGCGATGACGGTGCGGCTCTCCGGGCGGTGCTGGAAAGAGGTCCGCTCGGTCTGGGTCAGCCACCAGAAGTAGCGTCAGCGGCGCCGGGTTCGGTGAACCGCTCCGGGCGGCACAGGAACGGATAGCCCGCGGCCTCGGCGGCGGCCACCGCCGTGTCCCCCACGCGGATCGCGTCGACCAGCCGGGCGTGGTCCATGTGCGACTCGGGGGTCAGCTCCTCGCCGATGTCCTCGCGCAGCCAGTCCCGCAGGACCTCGCCGAGGTCCGCGTACAGCGCCGTCATGACGTCGTTGTGCGACGCGGCAACGACGGCCATGTGGAAGGTCGCGTCGGCGGTCACGAACGCCTCCGCGTCCCCCGACGCCCAGGCCTCCTCGCGGCGCACGAGCAGCGCGTCGAGCTGCTTGAGGTCGCGCTCGGTACGGCGCTCCGCGGCGAGCTCGGCGGCGCTCGACTCCAGCGTGCTGCGCAGCTCGGCGATGTGGCGCGGGTCCGCGTCGGCGAACCTGCGCTGCATCACGCCCGCGAGCTCGCTCGTCGCCACCACGTACGTGCCCGAGCCCTGCCGGATGTCGAGCAGGCCGTTGTGCGCGAGGGCGCGGACGGCCTCCCTGACGGTGTTCCTCGCCACGCCCAGCTGCTCCACCAGCTCGGGCTCGGTGGGGATGCGGGAGCCGACCGGCCACTCGCCCGAGGAGATCTGGTTGCGCAGCTCGGTGATGACCTGCTCGGAGAGTGCCGAACGGCGAGGAGTGGTCAGCGGCATGACGTTCCTTCGTACGGGGCGGGTGGGATGAGGCGGAGCGGGGCGAGGCGGAGCGGGGTGAGCCGGGGTGGGGCGGGGGCGCAGGGCCGGGTGTGACGTATTCCGATTGGACAGCCAATCATCCCATGATTCTATGATGGCTCCATGGCTAGTGAGGAAACCGGGACGACGACAGCACCGACAGCGATACCCCCCGTACGGTCAGAGGCCGCGGAGAAACAGGCCCCCACGCGCGCGTGGGCGACGCGACTCGTCGTCGTCGGCATCGTCCTCGCGGCCATGAACCTCCGCCCCGCCATCACCAGCCTGGGCGCCCTGCTCGAAGACGTGCGCGACGGCCTCGGCATGAGCGGCACCCTCGCCGGACTGCTCACCTCCGTACCGCCCCTCTGCTTCGCGGTCTTCGGAGTGATGGCCCCCCGGTTCGCCCGGCGCTTCGGGCCCAGCGCGGTGGTCTGCGTCGGCATGGCCGCGATCGCCGCGGGCCTGCTGATCCGGCCCTTCGCGGGCGGCACCGCGGGCTTCCTCGCCGCCACCGCGCTCGCCCTCATGGGCATCGCGGTCAGCAACGTCCTGATGCCGGTCATCGTCAAGCGCTGGTTCCCCGACCGGGTCGGTTCGATGACGGGCCTGTACTCGATGGCACTGGCACTCGGCACCTCCCTCGCGGCGGCCCTCACGGTCCCGACGGCCGACGCGCTGGGCAAGGGCTGGCAGGGCGGACTCGTCGTCTGGGCCGCGCTGGCCGTCGTCGCCGTCCTGCCGTGGATCCCGCTGGTCCGCGAGCGGGGCCCGGTCTCCGCCGCGGCCCCGGAGCACATCAGCGCCACCGTGCGGCAGGAGGACGCCGGACTGCGCATCACCCACAGCCGCACCGCCTGGGCGCTCGCCGTCTTCTTCGGGCTCCAGGCCACGGCCGCGTACATCACGATGGGCTGGATGCCGCAGATCTTCCGTGACGCGGGCGTCCCCGCGGGCGAGGCGGGCGTGCTGCTCGCCGTCACGATGGCCATGGGCGTGCCGCTGGCCTTCGTCATCCCGAGGGTCGCCACGCGGCTGACCAACCAGGGCCCCGTCGTGGTCGTCCTCGGCGCGTGCGGCCTCGCCGGTTACGCGGGCCTCTACCTCGCCCCGGAGGTCGGCGCGTGGGCCTGGGCGTTGCTGCTCGGCATCTCCAACTGTGCCTTCCCGCTCGCCCTCACGATGGTCGGGATGCGGGCCAAGAGCAGCGTGGGCGTGGCCAAGCTGTCGGCCTTCGCGCAGAGCACCGGCTATCTGATCTCGATCCCCGGGCCGCTCCTCGTGGGCGTGCTCTACCAGCACAGCGGCGGCTGGGGTCTGCCGCTCGCCCTCATGGCGGGCCTGATGGTGCCGCAGATCGTCGTCGGCACCCTCGCGGGCCGCAACCGCACGGTCGAGGACGAGGTGGCGGCCAGGACCGCCGCGGCCTGACCCCGACGGCGGGGGGACGGGCAATGGGTGCGAGACTGGCCGTATGCCCGTCCTCGACCCGAACCCCCAGAACGGCCAGAAGAAACTGCTCATCGTGCTCGGCGCGATGCTGGCCATCACCGTGATCATCGGCATCATCGCCTCCATCGCCTCGCCGTGAGCCGGGGCTCGCGGATGACCCGAACGGACCTCCGTGGGGCGGGTTCCGGCACCGGTGGCCGCGCCGACGGCGCCGTCGGCGGTGGTGCCGGTGGCGGTGACACCGATGGTGGTGGCGCCGATGGTGGGGCTAGCACCCCCATCCCCTAGGGGGTCAGTGTCAGGGTCAAGTGGGTGGGTCCCCGGATGGGCTGAGGGCCGCCGACCACCTAACTTCGAGTTGTGCCCGCGAAGACGCGGCACGGACACTCGAGGACCACGGAGGCGGCATGTCGGCCCGATCGCACACCCGGCGCGACCCGGCGGAGTCCGGCAGCATCGAGATCCAGCTCCCATGGTGGGCGATCGCCCTGCCCGCCGTCGCCTTCGCGGCCCTGCTCCTGCTCATCCTGAACCCGGTGGACGCGCATGCCGCGGCCGGCGACCCGGCCGTCACCAACCTCCTGGAGCGGATACAGGCGATGGTCCTGCGCGCGGCCCCGTGAGCCCGCCGGACCCCGTGACGGGACGTCCGGCACAGGCCCCGGCACCGGTGCCGTCACTCCTGGCGGGAGACCGCACCAACTCCCTGCGCCCCATGGCACGTTTCATGCGAAGCTGGGACGCATGAGCGTCGCAGAACCCCGCAGGATTGTCCTCTTCCGGCATGCGAAGGCCGACTGGCCGCAGGTTTCCGACCACGAGCGGCCGCTCGCCGATCGAGGCCGCCGGGACGCCCCCGTCGCCGGGCGCAAGCTGGCCGACAGCGGCATTCCCTTCGACCAAGCCCTCTGCTCGAGCGCGGTCCGGACCCGCGAGACCTGGAAGCTCGCCGTCCAAGAGCTGCCGCAGCGGCCGAAGACCGTCTATGAGGAGCGGCTGTACGAGGCCTCTCCCGGTGAGCTGATCGCCGTGCTCAACGAAATCCCGGACGACGTGCAGAACCTCGTTCTGATCGGCCACAACCCCTCGGTCCAGGGTCTGACGGACGTCCTCGCCGGGGACTCCACGGGCGACGCCAGAGAGCGGCTGAACCGCCGGGGATTCCCCACCGCCGCCTTCGCCGTGCTGACGTACTCCGGCTCGTGGAAGGCGCTGGAGCCCGGCGTGGCCACCCTCGTCGACTACTGGGCGCCGTCCGAGTAGCTCTTCCCCTCCCATGCTGAAAGGGGCCCGGCACCGTGGCGGTGCCGGGCCCCTCGACGTAGGGGGTTCAAAGACAGGCTCTCAGTCCAGGTGCATGTCCGCCGCCTCGACCTCTTCGCGGGTGATGCCGAGGAGATAGAGGACGGTGTCCAGGAAGGGGACGTTCACCGCGGTGTGCGCGGCCTCGCGGACCACGGGCTTGGCATTGAAGGCGACGCCGAGGCCCGCCGCGTTCAGCATGTCGAGGTCGTTCGCGCCGTCGCCGATCGCGACGGTCTGCTCCAGGGGGACCCCGGCCTCCGTGGCGAAGCGGCGCAGCAGCCGTGCCTTGCCCGCCCGGTCGACGATCTCGCCGGTCACCTTGCCGGTGAGTTTGCCGTCGACGATCTCCAGGGTGTTGGCCTGGGCGAAGTCGAGGCCGAGACGTTCCTTCAGATCATCGGTGACCTGGGTGAACCCGCCCGATACGACGCCCACTTGGTAACCGAGGCGCTTCAGGGTACGGATGAGGGTGCGGGCGCCCGGCGTGAGCCGGACCTCCGAGCGGACCTTGTCGACGACCGACGCGTCGAGGCCCGCCAGCAGCGCCACCCGCGCGTGCAGCGACTGCTCGAAGTCCAGCTCGCCGCGCATCGCGGCGGACGTCACCTCGGCGACCTCGTCCTCGCAGCCGGCGTGCGCGGCGAAGAGCTCGATGACCTCGTCCTGGATGAGCGTCGAGTCGACGTCCATCACCACGAGGCGCTGGGCCCGGCGGTGCAGGCCCGCCGCGACGACCGCGACGTCCACACCGAGCTTCGCGGCCTCGGTCGCGAGGGCCGTGCGCAGGGTCTCGGTCTCCGTGCCGGACACCGCGAACTCGACGGCGGTGACCGGGTACTTGGCGAGCCGGAAGATACGGTCGATGTTGCCGCCGGTGGCCGTTATGCGGGCGGCGATCGCGGCCGTCGACTCCGAGGTGAGCGGGTGGCCGAGGACCGTCACGAGCGAACGCCCGAGACCTCGCGGCCGGTTGTCGCCGATGCCCGAGATGATCTCGGCCTGCATCTTCATGGACTCCGCCCAGCTGTGCACGGTGGCGCGCAGGTCGCCCTCCAGACCGGCGGGCGGCTCGGTCACGAGCGCGCACAGCACGATCCGGCCGCGGGTGACGACCTGCTCGATGTCGACGACGTCGACGGAGTAGGCGGCGAGGGTGTCGAAGAGACCGGCCGTGATACCGGGGCGGTCCTTGCCGAAGATCTTGACGAGAAGCGTCGGGATGTCGGCGGGCTGAGGGGGCTGCGAGGCACTCATGGTGATCCCTACGGTATCCGCACGCTCCCCGCGGACGCGGGCACGGTCCGCGTGCCGGACAGCACGGGTTCCGCCGTGGCGCGGCTTGCCCCTGTCCCGCCCCTTCTGTCCGTGGTGGCCTCTTCTGTCCGTTGTGGGCAGGCGTTCCCGCAGGCCACTAGCGGTGCGGGCGGAGGGCGGAGGGCAGAGGTGGCGGGGTCAGCGTGGTCTGCGTGGCCCGGGTGGCGGTGGAGGAGGGGGCGGCGGGGGAGGCCAGTCCGTCGAGCGGGAGCGTGGCCGCTTCGCCGAGGGCGGCGGTGGCGACGGTGGCGGCACGACCGGTCCCACCTCGGTCGGCGCTCCTGAGAGGTCCCGGGGCGGCCGCAGATAGGGGTTGGTGCCGGGGTTCGGCGGCCGGTGCGGGGCGCCGGGGTGGTACGGCCCGGGAGCGGCCGGGGTGCCGGGACCGGTAGGGGTGCCGGGACCGGCCGAGGCGCCGGGATCGTACGGCCCGGCACCGTACGGAACACCGGAGACCGCCTCGTCCGGAGCCTGACCCCCGACCCTGCCCCCGGCCCCAGCTCCAGCCCCGGCCCCAACCCCGGCCCCGGCTCCGGCGAGGACCGAAGCCCGGCCCCCCGCCGCCCCCGTGGCCACCGCAAGGAGCGCCCCCGCCGCCCCGGCCCCGAGCCCCCACGCCGCCCCGAGCAGCGCCGCCGCCCCCAGCCGCCCGTGCAGCTCGATCCCCGCGCCGAACGCGTCGAAGCCGAGGACGGAGAGCGAGGCGTCGGCGGACACCTCGGTCAGCCATGCCAGGAGGGGAAGCCCGAGCGCCGTCACGGCCCCGAGGCGCACCCCGCACCGCCCCGCGAGCCCGGCCGCGGACACCGCACCACGGACCCAAGGCGTCCGCACCGCTGTCAGCACCCCCGCGAACAGCATCATCACGGCCGCCGCGACGCCCAACAGCCATACCCTGCCGTCGAGTTCGGCGAGCCTGCCGAGCGTGAGCGCCTTGTCGGACGGGCCTGCCAGGAGATCGTCCACCGGGTCCGGCAGGAACCGTGTGAGGGCGCCCGTCGCCTTGCCGTCCCACGGCACGAAGAGCCCGACGGGGACGCCCAGCCACACGCCGTTCGGCGCCCCGAGGAGCGCGGCGCCCGCGATCCGCTTGGGGTGGTCGTCGCCGGCCATCGCGTACGCCGCCGCGGCGAGCCCCGCGGCGACCGCCACAAGCACCACCGTGACCAGCGCGGACGCGGCGGGCCGCACCACCCGGTGCAGTCCGCCGAGGCGGGAGGGGAGCGGAGTCCGCCGCGACGCGAGCAGCGCGATGAGCAGCACCCCGGCCACCCAGAGCGCGCCGCCGAGCAGCGTCGGGCCGGTGTCCACGGTGAACCCGACCGACGCCTTCGCCTTCGCCAGATCCCCGAGCCGGTCGGGCAGGAGCCCGCCGATGTCCCCGATCCCGCCGGGCAGCTTGTCGCCGATGCCGCCCGGCAGCCGGTCGAGCCCGTCCTCGATCCCCTTGTCGACGCCGAGCTGCTCGCCGTCGATCGTGATGAGGTCGTGACCGGCCCAGGCGAGCCCCGCGAGCATCGCCACGAAGAGGGTGATCACCGCCGCCGCGCGCGCGACGAGTTCGGCGGGGGTGACCACAACCCCCGCTCCACGCAGGGAACGCAGGAAGAAGTGGGCGAGGAGGAGCGCGCCCACCAGGCCCACGCCGAGTGGCGCGATATCGATCGTCGTGGTCGCCTCGGCGCCCTTCAGACCGAATGCCGAGACATCGCCGGACGGGGTGACCGAACCTCCTGCGCCCAGCGCGACGGTCGCCGCCGTCATCGGTCCGAGCGAGCCCACCTCGTCGGCGCCGAGCAGGTGCAGTCCGAGCGCGGCGGCCCCCGCCATACCGATCAGTGCCCAACTCACCGCGGCGATCGCGGAGAGCAGCACATCGCCCCAACGAACGCCCCGACCTTCACTTTTGTATGCGCCGGTAGCCATGAGGAACCCCCCGAACCGCGGTGCGCCACCCCATCGCACGGCGCAGGCGTTTCATGCGTTTCACAGAAGTCATGGGACACATGGCCTTGAGGAACGCGATGGGTGAAATGCGCCGAATGAGCATGATCCGTATGCACTGATGGGCTCTTACCACTCTCCGGGGCGGTATCTTCCCCGTCAACGGGGCAACCTTTCACGCCCGTACGCGGTCTTCACAAGGCCCGACTTTCGGTCAGAGGCCTCCGCCTGAAATAGTTCCTCCCGATGTTCGACATCCCTAGACTCCCCACCGATGGGGGCTAGCTCGGGGGACAACTCAGTGGGGCATGGAGTGCCGGAACTCGTACTGGAATTGAATGGCAGGACCTGGACGCTCGACGCGTCCAGGCCGTACACCCTCGGACGTGATCCGCAAGGGGATATCTCGCTCGACGACGCCAGGGTCTCCTGGCGGCATGCGACGATCAGCTGGAGCGGGCGCAGTTGGGTCATTGAGGACCACGGCAGCACCAATGGCACCTTCGTGCAGGGCCAGCGGATCCATCAGATGGAGATCGGCCCGGGTTCGGCGGTGCACCTCGGCAACGCGACCGACGGTCCGCGGGTGAACGTGTCCGGCGGCGTCGCGGGCGCGGCCGCCGTCTCCGCGCCGCAGCACGCCCAGCAGCCGCAGCCCGTCCAGCAGCAGGCCGCACCGCAGCACGCGCCCCAGCAGCAACAGCAGCACCAGCAGGAGGCACCCGGCTGGGCCGCGCAGGCCGCTCAGCCGCAGGCACCCCAGCAGCACGCACCCCACCAGCAGGCCCCGTACCAGGCGCAGCAGCAGGGTTGGCCGCAACAGCAACAGCAACAGCAGCAGCCGCCGCACCAGCCGCACGTGCCCCAGCAGCAGGGCGGCCCGTCCGAGGCGTACGCGCAGAAGACTCCGGATTCCGGCGGCGCCGCGGGGGCCCCGCCGGTCTACGGTGATCGCAGCCCGACGACGTTCCACCAGCTGGCGCTCGGCCGCAAGATGCGCATCGGCCGCGCCCTGGAGAACGAGCTCGTCGTCTCCGACCTGCAGGTCTCGCGCCACCACGCCGAGTTCACCGCGACGCCCGACGGCCGCTTCGAGCTCCACGACCTCGGGTCCCACAACGGCACGTACGTCAACGGCCAGCCGATCGCGAAGTCCTCGACGGTCCTGATCGGCCCGAACGACATCGTCGGCGTCGGCCACTCGACCTTCCGCCTCGTCGGCGGACAGCTCGAGGAGTTCGTCGACACCGGTGACGTCTCCTTCTCGGCCCGCCACCTCACGGTCACCGTCGACGGCGGCAAGCAGATCCTCAAGGACGTCTCCTTCGGCGTCCCGGAGAAGTCGCTCATCGCGGTCATCGGCCCCTCGGGTTCCGGCAAGTCCACCCTGCTCAAGGCGCTCACCGGCTACCGGCCCGCCAACCAGGGCGACGTCCTCTACGACAACCGCAACCTGTACAAGCAGTTCGCCGAGCTGCGACAGCGCATCGGTCTGGTCCCGCAGGACGACATCCTGCACAAGGAACTGACCGTCAAGAAGGCCCTCAAGTACGCGGCCAAGCTGCGCTTCCCCGCGGACACCACCGAGGCCGAGCGCGAGTCCCGCATAGACGAGGTGCTGCGCGAGCTGAAGCTGGACATCCACAAGGAGAAGAAGGTCACCTCCCTCTCCGGTGGCCAGCGCAAGCGCGTCTCGGTCGCCCTGGAGCTCCTCACCAAGCCCTCGCTGATCTTCCTGGACGAGCCGACCTCCGGCCTCGACCCGGGCATGGACCGCGACGTCATGCAGCTGCTCCGCGGCCTCGCCGACGACGGCCGCACGGTCCTCGTCGTCACGCACTCGGTCGCCGAGCTGGCGATCTGCGACAAGCTCCTGGTGATGGCGCCGGGCGGCTCGGTGGCGTACTTCGGCCCGCCGGAGGAAGCGCTGAACTTCTTCGGCTACAGCACCTGGGCCGACGTCTTCTCCGCCTTCGAGAACTACCGCGACTACGACTGGGCGGGCCGCTGGAAGGGCTCGCAGCACTACCAGATGTACGCCGCGGACATCGACGCCGTCGCCGCGCAGTCCGTACAGATGCCGCCGCCCCAGGCGGTGAAGCCGCCGAAGCCGCAGGGCTGGGGTTCGCAGCTGTGGACCCTGATCCGCCGCTATGTGTCGGTGATCGCCTCCGACAAGGGCTTCATGGGCCTGATGGTGATACTGCCCGCGGTCCTCGGCATCGTCAGCGTCGTCATCCCCGCCGACTTCGGCCTGGCCCCGCCGAAACCGCCGGTCAAGTTCAACGGCGACGCCGGCACGATCATGCTGATCCTCGCGGTCGGCATGTGCTTCTCCGGCGCGGCCAACTCCGTACGTGAGCTGATCAAGGAACGGGTCATCTACGAACGGGAACGGGCGACCGGCCTCTCCCGCTCGGCGTACCTGATGTCCAAGGTCATCGTCCTCGGCGTCATCACGGCCATCCAGGGCGTCATCATCTGCGGCATCGGCTTCGCCCCGCGCGACCTGCCGGAAGAGGGCCTGATCATGCCCCCGGCCGCGGAGATCTGCCTGACGATCATCGCGCTCGGCTTCACGTCGATGATGTTCGGCCTGGTCATCTCCTCGCTGGTGAAGACCTCCGAGAAGACCATGCCGCTCCTGGTGATGTTCGCGATCGTCCAGGTCGTCTTCACCGGCGTCCTCTTCCAGGTCTACGGTTCGCCCGGCCTGGAGCAGTTCGCCTGGCTGATGCCGTCCCGCTGGGCCATCGCGGGCGCGGGCGCCACGCTCGACCTCGGCCACCTGATGCCGCCGTGGGACCCGAAGAAGCCGGGCGACCTCGACCCTCTGTGGGAGCACTCGGCCACGCAGTGGGGCATCAACATCACGATCCTGCTCGCGCTCGGCATCATCTGCGGCGTCGCGGTCGCGCGCCTGCTGCGCCGCCACGAGCCCGAGGTCATGCGCAAGTAGTGGCCTTCGGGCATACGAGACGGGCACACGAGACGGGCACACGAGAAGGGCGGCACCCCGCGCGGGGTGCCGCCCTTCGGCGTCCGTGGGCCTCAGCTTCGGCTGAAGAGGTCCATTGATCAGGCGATCAAGGCTCAGTAGGCGCCATTCACGTTGTCCATCGAGCCGTACCGGTCGGCGGCGTAGTTGGCCGCGGCCGTGATGTTGGCGACGGGGTCGTAGATGTTCGTGGACGTGCCGTCGACGTGGTACGCGTCGAACGTCGGCTTGATGACCTGGAGCAGGCCGATCGACGGGGTGCCGTTGATGGCGTTGATGTCCCAGCCGTTCACGGCCTGCGGGTTGCCCGCGGACTCACGGATGATGTTGCGGTGCAGACCCTCGTAGGAGCCGGGGATGCCCTTGGACTTCATGATGTCCAGGGACTGGCGGATCCAGCCGTCGAGGTTGTTGGCGTAGACCGGCTTGCGGGCGGCGGCGCGGCTCGCGGCCTCCTGGGCCTTGCGCTCGTCCTCGGCCTTCTTCTTCGCGGCGGCCTCGTCGGCCGCCTTCTTGGCCTCCTCGGCCTTCTTCTTCTCCTCGGCGGCCCTCGCGGCGGCGTCCTTGGCCTGCTTGTCGGCGCTGCTGTGCTGCTTGATGACACCGGCGCGGACGGCCTGCTCGGCCTCGACGTTCTGCTTGAAGGCCACCGGGGCGGCATCGAGGCTCTGGGTCTCGGTTCCTGCATCGGCGCTGCCCGGCACGAGGGAGAACGCGAGGGCGGCGGCGCCGAGCGTGGCGACTCCGGCGATCGAGAACTTCTGGGTCTTGGTCACGGCAGCGCGACTATGACCAGGGGTGGTGTGCTTGGACATGCGAGATGGACCTCTTCGAATAGCGGAGGTCGCTCTGGTCCGGCGGGGGGACAGATTGCTTCTCCGGCACAAACGCCGCGGTGGTCAGACCGCGGCGCCGAGCGACGGGAGCAATTGTTAGCGGGCGCAAAATTCAGTGGCAAAGACGTGACGTACGATGCCAGGTAGTGGATCAGGGGGCACGGGGAGGCCCGCAGCAGGCCCGGATCCCTGCCCCATAAAGGGACTCTCATCCACTAGGGGTCTTCGTACGTGACGTTGGTCCTATGCGCGGGCTCACATCGGGCCGGTAACAGTCTCACCGCGCGTTGCCGACGCAACGCTCTCAGTGAGCACCCTCCTCCGGGAGGACTAGGGCCCGGGGCCTAGGTGGAGGCCACCACAGGTCGGATACGCACTGTCACACCCCGCCGGTACGGTGTGACCATGAGTCAAGGACCCCGATCCGGCCTGACCGCGGTGAGTTCCGCGCTCCTCGCCATGAGCAGGCACCTGGAGGTGCGCGACGTCCTCAAGACGATCGTCGCCTCGGCCCGTGAGCTGCTCGACGCCGAGTACGCCGCGCTCGGAGTCCCGGACGACCACGGAGGGTTCGCCCAGTTCGTCGTCGACGGCGTCAGCGAGGACCAGTGGAAGGCCATCGGCCCCCTGCCCCGGCAGCACGGCATCCTCGCCTCGATGCTGCAGAAGGGCGAGACCGTCCGGCTCGGCGACGTGCGCGAGGACCCCCGCTTCGGAGGCTGGCCTTCCGCCCACCCGGAGATGTCCGACTTCCTCGGCGTGCCCATCCACTCCGACGGCGAGACGCTCGGCGCACTCTTCCTCGCCAACAAGAACTGCCCCAAGCCCCAGGGCGGTTGCGGCTTCACCGAGGACGACACGGAGCTCCTCTCCATCCTCGCCCAGCACGCCGCCATCGCCCTCACCAACGCCCGCCTGTACGAACGCAGTCGTGAGCTGACCATCGCCGAGGAGCGCTCGCGCCTCGCCCACGAACTGCACGACGCCGTCAGCCAGAAGCTATTCTCGCTGCGCCTGACCGCGCAGGCCGCCACCGCCCTCGTGGACCGCGATCCGTCCCGGGCCAAGGGCGAACTGCAGCAGGTGGCGGTGCTCGCGGCCGAAGCCGCCGACGAACTGCGCGCGGCCGTCGTGGAGTTGCGCCCGGCCGCGCTCGACGAGGACGGCCTGGTCGCCACGTTGCGCACCCACATCCAGGTGCTGCACCGCGCGCACGGCGCACAGGTCACCTTCGAGAGCCATGGCGTGCGGGCCCTGCCTGCCTCGCAGGAGGAAGCCATGCTGCGCGTCGCCCAGGAGGCCCTGCACAACGCCCTGCGACACTCCGGCGCGGAGCACGTCATGGTCACCCTGGACAAGCGCGGCTGTGGAGCCGTCCTGCGCGTCACCGACGACGGCACGGGGTTCGACACCTTGGGCGTGCGCCGCGCGGGACGGCACCTGGGCCTGGTCTCCATGCGCGACCGGGCGAGCGGGGTCGGCGGCCGGCTGACCGTGCAATCGGAGCCCGGCAAGGGCACAACGATCGAGATGGAGGTCCCCGGTGGCTGACGCCGTGCTCAACACGAGGACAGGGATCCGGGTACTGCTGGTCGACGACCACCAGGTGGTCCGCCGGGGCTTGCGTACGTTCCTGGAGATCCAGGACGACATCGACGTCGTCGGCGAGGCGTCGGACGGCGCCGAAGGCGTCGTGCAGGCCGAGGAGCTGAAGCCGGACGTCGTCCTGATGGACGTCAAGATGCCCGGCATGGACGGCGTGGAGGCGCTGCGCAAACTCCGCGAACTGGCCAACCCCGCGCGCGTCCTCATCGTCACCAGCTTCACCGAGCAGCGCACGGTCGTCCCGGCCCTGCGCGCCGGCGCCGCGGGGTACGTGTACAAGGACGTCGACCCGGAAGCCCTCGCCGGCGCCATCCGCTCCGTCCACGCGGGCCACGTCCTGCTGCAGCCGGAGGTGGCGGGCGCGCTGCTGTCCCAGGAGGAGGCGGGCAACAGCCATGGCAGGGGAGGGTCGCTCACCGAGCGCGAGCGCGAGGTTCTCGGCCTGATCGCCGACGGCCGCTCGAACCGCGAGATCGCCCGCGCCCTCGTCCTCTCCGAGAAGACCGTCAAGACCCACGTCTCGAACATCCTGATGAAGCTGGACCTGGCCGACCGGACCCAGGCCGCGCTCTGGGCCGTCCGCCACGGTGCGGCGGGCTGACAGGGCCGCGGACGGAGCGTCGCCTTCCGGACTGAGATTCATACCGTCGTGTAGATGTCCCCCGATTGGCGTATCCCGCCGGGTGCTCCGGCGTTCTCCAGTGCGTGCTGCGGCGGCTGGCCGCAGTTTCCGCTCAGGAGGAACGTAGAAGTGAAGAACCTGAAGAAGGCCACCGCCGTCACGATGGTGGCCGGTGGCCTGGTCGCGGCCGGCGCCGGTATGGCCTCGGCCCACGGCGGCGCGCACGCCGACGGTGTCGCCAAGAACTCTCCCGGCGTCGTCTCCGGCAACCTGGTCCAGGCTCCGGTCCACATCCCGGTGAACGCGTGCGGCAACACCGTCACCGTCATCGGCGCCCTGAACCCCACGTTCGGGAACGTCTGCACGAACGTCTGACCGCACCCGCGATCCACCGGCCGCTCCCGGGCGGCCGGTTCCGGGCCGCCGGTCCCGTTCTCCGCAACCTCAGCGCGCCGCGCACCCTTTCGACCCCGCAGCCGGGGTCGCCATGTCAGCAGGAGGAGCACTTTCCATGAACAGCATCGCCAAGAAGACCGCCCTGGCCGTCGTCGCCGCCGGTCTCGCCGCGGGCGCCTCCGCCGGAGTCGCGTCCGCCACCTCCGACGCCCAGGCCAACGGCGCCGCCACCAAGTCGCCGGGCGTCGGCTCCGGCAACCTCGTCCAGGCCCCGGTCCACGTCCCGGTCAACGTGACCGGCAACAGCGTGAACGTCGTGGGCGTGCTCAACCCCGCCTTCGCCAACGCGACCGTGAACCGCTGAGGCACCGGTCCCGGCACGGCCCCGCGGACCACTGAGGTCCGCGGGGCCCAACGCGTTGTGCGGCCCGCGACGAGGGTGCGCTCTTAGCGCCCGCCCCGCTCCCGCTCCTCGACGGCCGAGTCGTACGCGGCCACCTGCGCCCGCCGCGCGGTCCGCTCCACCGGCCGCAAAGCCTCCACCCGCGCCGCCATCTCCGACGCGCTGATGGCCCCGCCGTGCCCGTTCCCGTACGCCAGCGAGATCAGCAGACCGACCCGCTGCGCCAGCTCCAACACCCGCACCGCACGCGGCGGATAGCCGGGAGCGAGCACCTCACGGCCCCGCTCCGCCCGCGCCCGGTACGCGTCGAGCGCCGCCTGTGCGACCGGACCCGACCCCGCGACATCGAGCCGGGACAGCACCTCCGTCGCCTCCCGCAGCGCCTCCGCGAGCTCGCGCTCCGCCTCACCGAGCGAGGGCACGTCGGCGGGCGGCCCCTCGCGCACGGGCAGGCAGTGCCAGACGACCTCCACGTGTACGTCGCCCTCGGGCCCCGCCTCGTACACCTCGGGCACGAGCCCGTACGGCGCGCCGAACGCGACGACGGCCTCCTCCGCCTCCAGGGCACGCGCGTTGAACTCGGGCGGGCCGCTCAGCCCGAGCGGATGCCCCGGCGCGGGCAGCGCCACCCGCAGACCGGTCACCCCCAGCGAGCGCAGCCGCCCCAGGGCGAGCGTGAGCCCGACCGGGCCCGACTCCCCGGGCAGTCCTTCGACCCGGTGCACCGCGTCGTCACCGACCATCGCGAGCACCGCGTCATCCGGAGAAACAAGTCCGGCCAAAAGGGCGTTTCCCCATGCGGCCAGGCGTCCTGAGCGTGGTTCCGAGAGCATGCACACAGCCTAAGGACCGGGCTCGCGACAGGAACGTCCGACCAGTGGCGTAGGTTTTATCCGGGGGCCGCGTTTACCGACGCGAGCGACGACCGAGACTGCAATGGGAGACAGCGCGCTCATGAGCGATGTACTGGAGCTTGAGGACGTATCTGTGGTCCGCGAGGGCCGGGCTCTGGTGGACCAGGTCTCCTGGTCGGTGAAGGAGGGGGAGCGCTGGGTCATCCTCGGCCCGAACGGCGCGGGCAAGACCACCCTCCTCAACGTCGCCTCCAGCTACCTCTTCCCGAGCACCGGCAACGCCACCGTCCTCGGCGAGACCCTCGGCAAGCCCGGCACGGACGTCTTCGAGCTGCGCCCGCGCATCGGTGTCGCCGGCATGGCCATGGCGGACAAGCTGCCCAAGCGCCAGACCGTCCTCCAGACGGTCCTCACCGCCGCGTACGGCATGACCGCGGGCTGGCACGAGGACTACGAGGACGTGGACGAGCAGCGCGCCCGCGCCTTCCTCGACCGCCTCGGCATGAGCGACTACCTGGACCGCAGGTTCGGCACCCTCTCCGAGGGCGAGCGCAAGCGCACCCTGATCGCCCGCGCCCTGATGACCGACCCCGAGCTGCTGCTCCTCGACGAGCCCGCCGCCGGCCTCGACCTCGGCGGCCGCGAAGACCTCGTACGCCGCCTCGGCCGCCTCGCCCGCGACCCGATCGCCCCCTCGATGATCATGGTCACGCACCACGTCGAGGAGATCGCCCCCGGCTTCACGCACGTCCTCATGATCCGGCAGGGCAAGGTCCTCGCCGCGGGCCCGCTTGAGCTCGAACTCACCTCCCGCAACCTCTCCCTCTGCTTCGGCCTCCCGCTGGTCGTCGAGCAGAGGAACGACCGCTGGACCGCCACGGGCCTTCCGCTCAGCTGATCGGAGCCCTGTCCCCGAGGGGACCGGCGGTCCTACGATGGCCTCGTGGACATCGACGCATGGGTGTGGTGGCTGATCGGCGCCGCCGCGCTCGGAATTCCGCTCGTACTGACCGCGATGCCGGAGTTCGGCATGCTGGCCGTGGGCGCCGTCGCGGCGTCCGTGACCGCGGGCCTCGGCGGCGGCACGGTGCTGCAGGTCGTGGTCTTCGCGGCGGTTTCCGTCGCCCTCATCGGCGTCGTACGCCCCGTGGCGGCCAGACACCGCGCCCAGCGCCCCGAACTGGCCACCGGGGTCGACGCGTTGAGGGGCAGATCCGCCGTCGTCCTCGAACGGGTCGACGGCTCGGGCGGCCGCATCAAGCTCGCGGGGGAGATCTGGTCGGCCCGCGCGCTCGACACCGACCGTGCCTACGAGGCGGGCCAGGCAGTGGATGTCGTCGAGATCGACGGAGCGACGGCCGTCGTCATGTGAATGCCCCACGGGCAGTACGGCGGTCTGACAGACTCGACCAGCAAGATCTTTGAGATTTCGCGGACACACGCCGAGGCATGAAGGGTACGGGGAGCCACGATGGAACCAATCATCATCGTCCTGATCATTCTGGTGGTCCTTGTCTTCATCGCCCTGATCAAGACCATCCAGGTCATCCCACAGGCGAGCGCCGCCATCGTCGAACGGTTCGGGCGCTACACAAGGACGCTGAACGCGGGACTGAACATCGTCGTCCCGTTCATCGACTCGATCCGCAACCGCATCGACCTCCGTGAACAGGTCGTCCCCTTCCCGCCCCAGCCGGTGATCACCCAGGACAACCTGGTGGTCAACATCGACACCGTCATCTACTACCAGGTGACCGACGCGCGGGCCGCCACCTACGAGGTCGCCAGCTACATCCAGGCGATCGAGCAGCTCACCGTCACCACGCTGCGCAACATCATCGGCGGCATGGACCTGGAGCGGACCCTGACCTCCCGCGAGGAGATCAACGCGGCCCTGCGCGGCGTCCTCGACGAGGCCACCGGCAAGTGGGGCATCCGCGTCAACCGCGTTGAGCTCAAGGCCATCGAGCCGCCGACCTCCATCCAGGACTCGATGGAGAAGCAGATGCGCGCCGACCGTGACAAGCGCGCCGCGATCCTCCAGGCCGAAGGTGTGCGGCAGTCGGAGATCCTCCGCGCCGAAGGTGAGAAGCAGTCCGCGATCCTGCGCGCCGAAGGTGAGGCCAAGGCGGCCGCCCTGCGCGCCGAGGGTGAGGCCCAGGCGATCCGCACGGTCTTCGAATCCATCCACGCCGGCGACCCGGACCAGAAGCTCCTCTCCTACCAGTACCTCCAGATGCTCCCGAAGATTGCCGAGGGCGACGCGAACAAGCTCTGGATCGTGCCCAGCGAGATCGGCGACGCACTCAAGGGCCTGGGCGGCGCCCTCGGCAACTTCGGCCCCATGGGCGGCGGTTCGGGCAGCGGTTCGTCCGGCAAGGAACGCCGCGAACAGCCGACGATCGACTGAGACCGGATTAATCGACTAAGACCGGATTAGTGGAAGAAGAACCGCTACGCGGCCGGCTGGGCGAGCCACTCGGGCAGCGACGCCAGTTCGTCCCTGCCCAGCGACAGGAGCATCGCATCCGCGGGCGTCGGCTCGAACGGCTGCCGCAGCAGCGGCATCCCGGCCTCGTCCGGAGTCCGGTTCGCCTTGCGGTGATTGTCCAGGGCGCACGAAGCGACCGTATTGAGCCAGGAGTCGGCGCCGCCCTGCGACCTCGGCACCACGTGGTCCACCGTCGTCGCACGCCGGCCGCAGTACGCGCACCGGTGCCGGTCCCGGACCAGCACACCCCGCCTCGACCACGGAGCCTGTCTTCGGAACGGCACCCGCACATACCTGCAGAGCCTGATCACCTGCGGTACGGGTATGTCGATCGCCGCCGCGCGCACACGGAGCCCGGGGTGGGCGTACTCGACCACGGCCTTGTCCTGGAGCACCAGAACGACGGCCCGGTTGAGCGACACCGTCGAGAGCGGCTCGAAGCTCGCGTTCAGCACCAGCGTGTCCCGCATCAACCTGCCCACCTCCCGTATGCACCGGCCCACCGCCTGGCGGGCTTGGATCAACTTTGGCCGGGCACGCCGAGATGGACAACGCAATAAAAAATGCCCGCCTCTGATCACTTCCATGACCAGAGGCGGGCAAACAATCGGTGAATGCTCAGTGCACGACCGCTCAGCTCTCCGCGGGAGCGGCGTACTCGGCGATCACGTGCGCACGCGCGAGCGTGTGGAACCGGAGGTTGAACCCGACGAACGCGGGAGCGGCGTCCGCGTCGGGACCCAGCTTCTCCTGGTCCACCGCGTACACGGTGAACACATAGCGGTGCGCCCGGTCACCGGGCGGCGGCGCCGCACCCCCGAAGTCCTTCGTCCCGAAGTCGTTGCGCACCTGCACCGCGCCCTCGGGCAGCCCCTCGAACTTGCCGCTGCCCGCACCGCCCGGCAGCTCCGTCACCGAGACCGGGATGTCGAAGACGGTCCAGTGCCAGAACCCGCTCCCCGTAGGGGCGTCCGGGTCGAAGCACGTCACGGCGAAGCTCTTGGTCTCCGGCGGGAAGCCCTCCCACCGCAGCTGCGGCGAGGTGTTCCCGGCCGCGTAGACCTGAGCGTCCTTCAGGACCGCACCCGGCTCGAAGTCCTCGCTCACGACCGTGAAGGACGGTACGGAGGGGTGGAAGTCATGGGGAAGCGGCGGCCTCTTGAGCTCGGTCACGTAGGCACCTCCTGGTTGATTGCTGTCCGCCCCGAGCCTAGAACCAGTTCCGCTTGCTGCCGACCTGGGACAGCCACTCGTTCAGGTACGCGGCCCAGTCCGTCCCCTGGAAGTCGTTGAGACCCACCTTGAACGAGCGGAAGGAGTCACTGCCCTCGCTGAACAGACCCGGCTTCTTGTCCATCTCCAGGACGACGTCCATCTCCCGGTCGTCGGCGACGAAGCTCAGCTCGACCTGGTTGAGACCGCGGTACTGCTGCGGCGGGAAGAACTCGATCTCCTGGTAGAACGGCAGCTTCTGCCGCGTACCGCGGATGTGACCGCGCTCCATGTCGGCGCTCTTGAAGCGGAAGCCCAGCTGGATGAAGGCGTCCAGGATGGCCTGCTGCGCCGGCAGCGGGTGCACGTTGATCGGGTCGAGGTCGCCGGAGTCCACGGCGCGCGCGATCTCCAGCTCGGTGGTCACACCGATGTTCATTCCGCGCAGCTGCTGCCCGTCGATGCTCGTGACCGGGGTCTCCCACGGGATCTCCAGGCCGAACGGCACCGCGTGCACCTGGCCGGCCCGCAGCGTGAAAGCGCCACCGAGCCGCACCTTGGTGAACTCGACGTCCTGCTTCGTCTCCTGGTCGTTGCCCTCGACCTCGACCCGCGCCTGCAGCCCGACGGACAGGCCCTCGATCTCCTGGTCCACGGACCCGCCCTGGATCCGCACCTCACCCTGGACCACGCCGCCCGGCACCACGTTGACCTCGGTCAGCACGGTCTCGACCGAGGCACCGCCGGCCCCCAGACTCGCGAGCAGCTTCTTGAACCCCATGACTCTCCTGCCCCAGGCCGCCGCCTGTGGTTCGTCTCGACTTGCATCCTTGATCCGTACAAACGCGAGGGGACCGTGCCCGGTTCCGCGCATCACCCTGACGACCGAGCGGTCCGAAGGCCACCGACGTTCCGATACCACCTGTACTACGCTCGTACGGCATGATCGTGGCCACTGACCGTACGCCCCTGACCCGAGACTTCTTCGACCGCCCTGTCCTCGAGGTCGCCCCCGACCTGCTCGGCCGAATCCTCGTACGAGACTCGGCGGACGGCCCGATCGAGGTCCGCCTGACAGAGGTGGAGGCCTACGCGGGAGAGGTCGACCCCGGCTCACACGCGTACCGCGGCCGCACCGCCCGCAACAGCGTGATGTTCGGACCGCCCGGCCATATGTACGTCTACTTCACCTACGGCATGTGGCACTGCATGAATCTGGTGTGCGGTCCGGAGGGCAAGGCCGGCGCGGTCCTGCTGCGCGCGGGCGAGATCACGGAGGGCGCCGAGCTGGCCCGCACCCGTCGACTCTCGGCCCGAAAGGACAGGGAACTGGCCAAAGGCCCCGCACGCCTGGCCACCGCCCTTGACGTGGACCGCCGACTGGACGGCAGCGACGTCTGCGGAGACCCGGACTCCCCGTTCACCGTGTTGACGGGCACACCTACCCCTTCCGACCAGGTCATGAACGGTCCGCGTACAGGAGTGGCGGGGGAGGGCGGCGTCCATCCGTGGCGCTTCTGGACGGCCAACGACCCTACGGTGAGCCCTTATCGGGCCCACACGCCCCGACGCCGTCGAACTTGACGCGGCCCCGGCCCCTCCGTAATGTGGTCCGAGTCGCCTGAACCGGGCACGGCAGTCTGCCGGCACGGAAGCGGCCAACCACTACCAAACAACTTCCCCTCGGCGGGGTCTTATTCAGCGTGCTTGCATGCCTGAATTCGAACTCGAGGAACTCGATTATGAGTTGCGGAGGGGATCCGCTAAAGTAGTGAACACGCCGAAAGGCAAAGGCCCTCCAACGGCCACCGGAAATGAAATCCGAACCGGAAACGGAACGGAAAACGGATCTGGTAAGGTTGGAAACACGAAATACCGAAGGGAAGCGCCCGGAGGAAAACCCCAGACACTGTTCTGCGGGTGAGTACAAAGGAAGCGTCCGTTCCTTGAGAACTCAACAGCGTGCCAAAAGTCAACGCCAGATATGTTGATACCCCGACTTGCTTCGGCGAGTTGGAGGTTCCTTTGAAAAAGTCCTGTACGGCCTTCGGGTTTCGTGCAGGCAACACAGCGAGGACGCTGTGAACGGCCGGGATTATTCCTCCCGACCGTTCCGCTCTCGTGGTGTCATCCCGATTACGGGAAAACATTCACGGAGAGTTTGATCCTGGCTCAGGACGAACGCTGGCGGCGTGCTTAACACATGCAAGTCGAACGATGAAGCCCTTCGGGG